>JBFZAQ010000001.1:0-2518 GCA_041308885.1 Candidatus Omnitrophota bacterium
ATCAAAGGCTTCAATGACCGCGGGGAACTCGGAAACCCCCCACGTATTCGGGTGAGTGGTCATATCCATATCATCGGCAAACTGCGATAATATCTTGGGGATTTTGGAAAGACAGTCTTTATTGGAAGGCAGATTCTGAGTAGTCTCAGACAAAAAGGCCTGCTGTTCTTTATCGGTTAACCATTGCAAAAATTTAACCGCCTCCTCTTTATTGCCGGAGTTAGCGTTGACCATGAACGACGAGCCGGCCCCGCCCCAGATACTCAGCGGGAATTTATCCGAAATTTTCGGAGGAAGCATAGCCGCGTAGTTAAGATCCGGATTCATCCCGCGATAGACATTAACACACCACGAACCGTTAAAGGCAAACACGGCTTTACTATTGGCAAAGATCTGCTCCGCAGTCTTATTCACCAAAGTCACAATGCCGGGAGTCAGGACACCGGCGTCCTGAAGCTCTTTAAAAAGCGTAAATATCCGTATCCAATCCGGATCAGTATAAGGAACCTCGCCTCGGATAGTCGCCAACACCTTATCTTTACCCATAAGATTAAAGGCATAATTATTGGCCAAGCAGTCAATCATCCACAGTTCACCCCAGCCGGACACCAAGCCCTGTAAATTCTTTTCCTTGATCTTCTGGCCTATTGCTATAAGATCAGCAAATGTCGCAGGGGGATTATCGGGGTTTAAGCCCAGCGTCTTATATAAATCCCGATTATAGACCATTTGAATGGTCATGATATCGATGGGTGCGCCATAAGTTCCGGCGGGAATATTGTAACTATTCTCGGAGCTAAAAGAGCTGACAGCCAAGGCTTTAGCGAAAAAGCTATTCTTCCATCTGCCACCCTCAGCTTCCATATAAGGAGTCAAATCCAGGATATGACCGGCTTTAATGAAGGAGGCAAAATCCCGCATTTCACCGAGTACCCCGAAAACTTCCGGAAGGGTTTTGCCTTGCGCCGCCGCGCGGACTTTCTGGGAATAGGCATCAGAAGGGGCGTATAATTCGAAATTTACGGCAACGCCGGTTTTTTCCTGGTATTGTTTGGCCAACTGTTGAAAAGCGCCGTCGCGGTCAGTCATCCAGTGCCAAACAGTCAAAGTTACTTGATTTTTACTTGAAGGGGAAGGCGCGCAACCATTTAGTAAAGTGCTGATTACTCCGCCTAGGAAACAAAAGAGTCCCAAGCGTTTAGATATCGGCCAGTTCATCGTTCCTCCCTAATTAGGCTTACCTATATATGGCTTTAGACAGGATTAAAAGTATACCACTGAAACAGGATAAATGCAAGCCTGCGACTACCTTCAATTTACACATTACCAGCCAGAGGCCAAGAATATAATCTGGGGATAATCAACGGCAGTTAGAGAGTGCGGATAACGCGAGATAGCCCCATCAAATCCGCTTTTTCCAAGTTGATCCCTATTCTATATTCATCCAATCCTTGCGATCGGGACCAAACAACCTCTCCGCGCGTATATAACGGCTCGCCCTTGTCAGGCATATCCAGCCACATCTCCATCGGAGTGTGCGGCTTAATCGGCTCCTGAGCCATAACACACACTCCTTTGGCGCTGATGTCGTAGGTGAGCGCTTGGCCTTCTTTATTCTCTTTAAGGTTCAAGTACCTTAAAGGCAATTCTGCTGAAAACCGCTCAAAGATCCTCTTGTCCTCCATTGCATCGCCTCCCTTCCGTGACCCTAACCGCGCTACGGCGTCTCTTGGCTGGTGAGAGATATGTAGCGGTTCCGGAGCATCCGCCTTGACCGCTAGATTCGGCCTAGGTAACGGAGCGCTCCACCAATGCCTATATAGTTGCTGCGCAAAATGCGCTTTGATGAACTGATAAATAATATCTTTCTGAGACTCTTTTATCTTGGTGAAATACAAGCCATAGGCATTACCCGGCCCGATTTTCTTCTGCCAGGCTACCCAGGCTTCCACCTGTTCCAGCTTGTACTCCGGGTTGAGTATTATAGTTATTACCCGGAAGGCATCCGCAGGCAACTGCTGGCTGCAATGTATCCCTAGGCCCTTTAAATTTATATCATTAATTAAGCATTTTGTAAAGCATTCTGCGCCTTCCAGTTTAAGCTGGGCCTGCCAGTTGATTTGCCACCTGGTACAGCTTCTGCGGTTATTCACGGCCTGCTCCTATGGGCAGCGGTAAACCGAATCTTTTCCGACGACGATCGGGAAGAATGCAGGCTGCGCCCCCGAAACCAAACGGGGCCTGCAAGGAAAGTGTCCGAGCCAAGGCGCCTAGGCGTATTGGCGAGGAATTATAAATAGATAAGCCGGTGAGCCGGTGTGTCGGCCTGTCCCGAGCAAAGCCGAGGGATGAGCCGGTAGAAACCAACCGGTTCAGTTGGCTGTTGACTGGGGACTGCGGACTATCAGCCAGCGGCGAAACGACGTAGGGCGGTCTATAGTCTATTGTCGATAGTCTATGGTCCATAGACAAATCCAAATCAAATCTATTGACTATCGACCATTGACCATTGACCGAT
>JBFZAQ010000002.1:0-16523 GCA_041308885.1 Candidatus Omnitrophota bacterium
CTGATTGATTGAACTCACATGATTATTAACAATTAAGCTGCAGTCGTCGCGAGATAATTTGCCTTTGGATGATGCGGCCCACGAGCTCGAGGAGTTGGCGCGCACGGCCGGAGGCGTGGTCGCGGATAATATTCATTGTATTATCGAGCGGCCAACGGCTAACCTATATATAGGTAAGGGTAAAGCCGAAGAGATCGCTATCCTTTGTCAGGAAGAGGAGATTGACACGGTCATTTTTAGCCGGGATTTGTCCGGCACGCAGCAGCGCAATCTCGATGAGGCAATTGGCCGTAAGACTATTGACCGCACCCAGCTAATTTTAGATATTTTTGCCAAGCATGCCTCGAGCCCGGAAGGCAAGATGCAGGTGGAGTTGGCGCAATTGCAGTATCTCCTGCCCCGCTTGATAGGTAAAGGGCTTATTCTTTCCCGTCAAGGCGGGGGTATCGGCACAAGCGGTCCGGGTGAACAAAAGCTGGAAGTTGACCGGCGGGGTATTCGTAAGAAGATCGATAAATTAAAATCCGACCTGCAGGCCATCGCCCGGCATCGTAAACTAATCCATCACAAACGCCGGGAGAATCGAGCTCCTTTGGTGACTTTGGTGGGTTATACCAATGCCGGTAAATCCACGTTACTTAATAGCCTGACCAGCGCTACTCAATTAACTCAAGATAGCTTATTTACTACTCTGGATTCAATATCCAAGAGTTTGGTGCTTGCTAACGGCGAGCATATTATCCTCGCGGATACCGTCGGTTTTTTGCAGAGCTTGCCGCACCATTTGATTGAAGCCTTTAAAGCCACCCTGGAAGAAGTCGCCGAATCGGATTTGTTGGTGCATGTGATTGATGTCAGCCATCCTCGGGTCTTTGAGCATGCCAAAGCGGTTAATCAGGTGCTGCAGGAGTTAAAGAGTGCGGATATCCCGGTGCTCACGGCTCTTAATAAGATTGATAAAATTACCGATCCGGCAATGGTCCATCAAATAGCCACTAAGTTTCCTAATCCGGTTGCTATTTCCGCCCAGCTTAAGCAAAATCTTCCGGCGCTTCTCGGTGAGATAGAGAAGAGGTTCAGCGACCGGATGGTTGAGGTAGAGCTTACTTTGCCGCACGGACGGATGGACTTAGTGCACGAAATGTATCAGAAGGGCAAAGTAAACGAAGTTGAATATCTGCAGCAGGGTATCCGCGTCAAAGCTAATCTACCGAAATCTAGCTATCAGAAGTTCTTGTCTCAGAGCATCTTAAAATAACTGTTAGAATATCTAATAATTATTGTAATTAATACTTGACAGAATAATTATGTTATGTTATGATCTGTATGCATAGAGAAGAGCAAGAGGAAGGATGACGATGCCGTTATTCGAAATTCGGATTAGTCCTGATGAGCCGGTATATGTGATTAGCGTGGTGAGTAGATTAGTCGGTATTCCGGTCTGGACGCTGCGGCAGATTGATAAAGCTGGTATTGTTTGTCCTAAACGGATTGGTAAGAAGAGCCGGTTATATTCGCTTAAGGATATGAAGAAGCTTGAGCATGTTCATTATCTTATGGAAGATAAGCGCGTGAATATGCGCGGGATCAAGATAATTTTGGAGACGGAGCTCAGCGAGTAATTTTTTTTGGGATTTTATTAGCACTCGGGGCAGGCGAGCGCTAATTGATAAGGCGATTTAAAGAAAGGATAGATTATGCGGATCGATAAATTTACCACTAAGCTTCAGCAGGCCCTGCAGGACGCGGTGGCTAACGCCACCGAGATGCAGCATCAGCAGGTTGAGCCGGAGCACCTTATTTTCGCGCTGCTGCGGCAAGAGGAGAGTATTGTGGCTTTGGCCTGTGAAGCGTTGGGCGTAGCGCCGGCACCCTTGATCAAGCAGATTGAAGATGATCTTAAGAAGAAAGCGGTGGTTTCGGGAAGCAATGCCCAAGTGTTTTTCTCGGCGCGCTTTAACCGGATGATCGTCAATGCCCAAAAAGAAGCCAATGCCCTTAAGGATGAGTATGTTTCGGGAGAGCATGTCTTGTTAGCTGCCCTTGCCGATTCCGAAGCAGCACTGTTTAAGGAGTTTAAGGCCCGGGATATTGATAAGGAAAAGGTATTGGCAGCGCTGCTCAAGATCCGGGGCAGCCATAGGATTACCGACGAGAATCCGGAAGAGAAATTTAACGCTTTACAAAAGTACGGGCAAGATTTAACTGAGCTGGCGGAAAAGATGAAGCTCGATCCGGTAATCGGCCGGGATCAGGAAATCCGCCGGCTGATGCAGGTGCTTTCGCGGCGGACTAAAAATAATCCTGTGCTTATCGGCGAGGCCGGCGTCGGTAAGACGGCTATCGTCGAGGGCTTGGCCCAGCGGATTACTTCCCAGGATGTCCCCGAGGGTTTGAAGAATAAGCGTATTGTGGCTTTAGATATGGGGAGCCTGGTCGCCGGGACAAAGTTTCGCGGAGAATTTGAGAACCGCCTTAAGGCGGTATTAAAAGAGGTGCAGGGCAAAAACGGCCAGATTATCCTGTTTATTGATGAGTTACATACCATTGTTGGGGCAGGCGCTGCTGAAGGAGCTATTGATGCCTCCAATATGCTTAAGCCGATGTTGGCCCGGGGGCAGTTGAAGTGTATCGGGGCAACTACTTTGGATGAGTACCGTAAACACATTGAAAAAGACGCGGCCCTGGAGCGCAGATTTCAGCCGATATTCGTCTCCGAGCCATCGGTTGAAGACAGCATAGCCATATTGCGCGGGTTGAAAGAGCGCTATGAGGTCCATCACGGAGTGCGGATCAAAGATTCGGCGATTATTGCCGCGGCCACCTTGTCCCAGCGTTATATCAGTGACCGGAATTTACCCGATAAAGCCGTGGATCTCGTTGATGAGGCGGCTTCTCGTCTGCGCATTGAAATTGATAGCATGCCCCATGAGATTGATGTGGTCCAGCGTAAGATCATGCAGTTGGAGATTGAACGCCAGGCGCTGAAGAAGGAGAAAGATAAAGAGGTAGTGGGCCGGCTGAAGAAGCTCGAGGAAGACTTGAACGCGCTTAAGAGCCAGGTGGAGGAGAAGAAACAGCGTTGGGAAGGACAGAAGAGGATTATCGTTAAGATCCAGGAGATAAAAGAAAGAATTCAGAACGCTAAGAATGAGGCCGCAGCCGCGGAGAAGGTCGGTAATCTGGATACGGTCGCGGAAATTAGATACGGCCGGTTGATCGAGCTGGATAAAGAATTAGTAAAAAATAATGATGAATTGGCTAAGTTACAGGAGAATGATACCTTGATGCTTAAAGAAGAAGTCGACGACCAGGATATTGCCCGGGTAGTGGCCGAGTGGACCGGTATTCCGATGACTAAGCTTTTAGAATCAGAGACTCATAAACTGCTTAAAATCGATGAGTTCCTGAAGCAAAAGGTTATCGGCCAGGATGAGGCGATTGAAGTTATTGCCGGTTGTATCCGGCGTTCGCGCTCGGGATTAAGCGATGAAAAACGGCCGATGGGTTCTTTCATATTTATGGGCCCGACCGGAGTGGGAAAGACGAAACTGGCTAAAAGCCTGGCTTGGTTTCTGTTTGATGACGAGGAAGCGGTCATTCGGGTGGATATGTCCGAATATATGGAAAAGTACAGCGTCTCGCGGCTAATCGGCGCGCCTCCCGGATATGTGGGTTATGATGAGGGCGGCCAATTGACTGAGAAGGTGCGCCGCCGGCCGTACGCGGTGATACTCTTGGATGAGATCGAGAAAGCCCACCCCGACGTTTTTAATCTGCTCCTTCAGGTGCTGGATGACGGCCGGCTTACCGACGGCCAGGGGCGGACCGTGACCTTCAGAAATACAGTGATTATTATGACTTCCAATATCGGCCAGGAGATTATCCAAAGCCAGGGGTCAATCGGGTTTAAAGCCCAGAAACTATCCGGGGCCTTCCAGGAGATTAAGGCTAAGCTGCTGGATGAGGTGAAAAAAACTTTTCGGCCCGAGTTTTTAAATCGGATTGATGAGATAATTATCTTTAACCCCTTAGGCAAGGAAGAGATTGGGAATATTGTTGAGATTGAGTTGAAACCCATATTGGTTAAGTTGCAGCAAAGAGGGATTACCTTGACTATCAGCAAGAAAGCCGTGAATTTTCTGGTAGAGAATGGTTTTGACGCCAATTTCGGGGCGCGGCCATTGAAGCGGGCGATCCAAAAATTTATTCAGGATCCTTTGGCGGTTAAGCTTTTGGACGGTTCTTTGAAAGATGGGGATAAGATTGAGGCTGGCGCGGATGCTAAGAAGGGAATAGTCTTTACGCCCGCATAAATCTTGCGCAGAAATTTCCTTTGCCTGCTAAAATTTTTTCCGTGCGCTACGCCTGCCTGCCGGCAGGCAGGCAACGTAAGTGAGCACGGCGGGGTGGCGCAGCGGGCAGGACCCGCTACCGAGCGCTGCCGCGAGCGCTACCGCGCGGCATTGACAAACGCTCAGTTTGTGCTAGAATTACCGTTTAGCAGTTCGGCTTCAAGAGTGCTAATTTGGAGTAACTATGGTCAGAACAGTAGATTGCGAGTCTCGGAAAAAAGCGGTGTTGGCGGCGGCAATCAATCATTATATTGAGGATGCCCAGCCGGTTTCCTCTGATGCGCTAGCCAAGGAATTCAATCTAAGCTCGGCGACCATCCGGAGCATCTTTGTCGATCTGGAAACGGCAGGTTACCTTATGCATCCGCATACCTCCGCCGGCCGGATACCTACGGATAGAGGTTATCGCTACTATGTGGACTTTCTATTGTCGCAGATAGATGTTTTGGACCATGAGACCGATTCAATTATGCGGGAGTATACCCATGAACTCGGCCGGCTGGAAGATGTGCTGGAGCGGACTTCGGAAGCGATTTCTACGATTACGCACTATACCAGCGTGGTTAGTTTGCTGGATTGGCACGACCGGCTTTTTTATAAGGGCTTACGCTTTATTTTGGAACAGCCGGAATTCCAGGATGTTGCCCGGACGCAGTATTTAATCCGGATTATTGAGGATAAGAAAGAGCTTTTGAGTCTGATTAACCGCGATTTTGATGAGAAGGTTAAAGTCTACATTGGCCAGGAATTGGGTCTGCCGCAGATGAGCGGTTGCGCGTTGGCGGTAGCGACTTATTCAATCAAGAAGCGCAGGTCCGGCAGGCTGGCAGTTCTGGGACCGATTCGCATGGAGTATAACCATATCATACCGACACTGGAGCATATCTCGGGGGTTTTATCCGAGATGTTGGAGTAGAGATGAGCGAAAATCATAAGAAGACCGGTCATCCGGAAAAGGCCGAGGCGCCGGCTGAGGAAAAGACTGTAACAATATTCGAGAGCGAGTATGCCGCGCTTAAACAGGAGTCGGCTAAAGCGCAGGAGTATTGGGATAGATTATTACGGCTGCAGGCAGATTTTGAAAATGTGCGTAAGCGTTTAGAGCGTGATCGGCAAGATTATGCCAAATACGCCAATGAGGGTTTAATTTTAGAGATGCTTAATGTTTTGGATGATTTGGAGCGGGCAGCTGAG
This sequence comes from Candidatus Omnitrophota bacterium, assembly GCA_041308885.1. Taxonomy (GTDB): domain Bacteria; phylum Omnitrophota; class Gorgyraeia; order Gygaellales; family Profunditerraquicolaceae; genus JBFZAQ01. Next base: position 5,550 of record JBFZAQ010000002.1, read on the forward strand.
CTGGCTCAGGCTAAGCATCAAGATATGTCGGCTTTCTTAAAAGGCGTAGAGATGATTTTGGCGCATTTATATGAGGCCTTGAAAATCCACGGCGTGAAACAGATTGAAGCGCAGGGGAAACCTTTTGACCCGAATTATCACGAGGCCCTGATGCAAGCGGAAAATAAAGATCTCCCGGAGCATACGGTGATCGAGGAACTGCAAAAAGGGTATATGCTTTTTGAGAAAGTGATTAGAACGGCGAAGGTGAAGGTGAGCAAGAATGCGGGAGAAGAAAAATAGATTGAATGATAAAATCCCAATGACCAAGCCCCAAACTCCAATGAATAACCAATTGCCAATGTCCAATTGGGATTTGGAGATTGAACATTCATTGGGATTTGGATATTGGCTCATTGGAAATTAAATAGGGAGGTGTGTTATGGCTAAAGTTATCGGTATTGACTTAGGGACTTCGAATTCAGCGGCGGCAGTTATGGAAGGGAACCGGCCGGTGATTATTCCTTCGGCCGAAGGCGCCGGGGTGGCTTCGGGTAAAGCCTTTCCGTCGTATGTAGCTTTTACCAAGGATAATCAACGTTTAGTCGGCGAACCCGCGCGGCGTCAGGCGGCAATTAACCCCGAAGGAACGATCCAGGCGGCCAAGCGCAAGATGGGGACGGATCATAAGTTCAAAGTCTTTGGTAAAGATTATACTCCCCAGCAGATTTCGGCGTTTATCTTGCAGAAGATTAAGCAGGATGCCGAAGCTTATTTAGGCGATAAAATCGAAGAGGTAGTTATTACATGTCCCGCGTATTTTAATGATAATCAACGTCAGGCGACTAAAGATGCCGGCGAAATCGCGGGGTTGCAAGTATTGCGGATTATCAATGAACCTACCGCGGCCTGCTTGGCTTATGGTCTGGAGAAATCCCAGAAAGAGCAGAAGATCATGGTTTTTGACTTAGGCGGGGGTACCTTGGATGTTACGATCATGGAGATGGCTCAGGGCGTCTTTGAGGTCAAGTCCACCTCCGGCGATACGCAGCTGGGCGGCACCGATATGGATAATATCCTTATTGAGCATGTGGCCTCTCAGTTCAAGAAAGAGACCGGGCTTGATTTGCGTAATGATAAGATGGCTGTGCAGCGCTTAAGGGAAGCGGCGGAAAAAGCCAAGGTTGAGCTATCTTCAACTTTATCCACGGATATTAATCTGCCGTTTATCACCGCGGATGCTACCGGTCCGAAGCATTTGACTATGTCGATTACCCGGGCTAAGCTCGAAGAGCTGATTGGTCCGATCATTGACCGCTGCCGGCATCCTATGGAGCAAGCGCTTCAGGACGCCAAGCTGGCGGCAAAAGATATTGATCGGGTCATTATGGTCGGCGGCCCTACGCGGATGCCCGTAGTCCAAAGTTTTGTTGAGGGGTATATCGGCAAGAAGATCGAGCGCGGGGTAGATCCGATGGAGTGCGTAGCTTTAGGCGCGGCAGTTCAGGCAGCCATTATCAAGGGCGATATGAAGGACGTTTTGCTCTTGGATGTAACTCCGCTTTCTTTGGGTATCGAGACATTGGGTGGTGTGAATACTAAGCTTATCGAACGCAACACCACCGTACCGACCAAAAAGAGCCAAATATTTTCTACCGCGGGGGATAATCAAACAGCGGTAACCATCCGGGTTCTGCAGGGCGAGCGGTCAATGGCTAATGATAATGTGGAATTGGGCCGGTTTGATTTAGTGGGTATTCCGGCAGCTCCGCGCGGGGTTCCCCAAGTCGAGGTCGGTTTCGATATCGATGCCAACGGAATCGTGCATGTATCAGCCAAGGATCTGGGTACCGGCAAGGAGCAATCAATTCGTATTACCGCGCCTAAGAAGCTATCCAAAGAAGAGATTGAGAAGATGGTCAAAGAAGCCGAGAAGTTCGCGGCCGATGACTCTAAGCTTAAAGAAGAGGTTGAGGCTATCAACCAGGCTGATACGCTGGTGTATTCGACCGAAAAATCCCTTAAGGATTTCGGAGATAAGGTCAGCCAGGCTGAGCGCGGGGAAATCGAATCGCGGTTGAATGATCTAAAGTCGGCGATTAAAGATAAGAATGTCGAGCGTATCAAGAAAGGCATGGAGGATCTGACTAAGTCGGCGCATAAACTGGCCGAAGAAATTTACAAACAGGCTTCGGCTAAACAGCAGGCGCAAGGTCAAAGCGGCCCGCAGGCCGGCGCCGGAACCGAGGAGCCCAAGCCGGATCAACCTTCCGCCGGCGCCAAGAAGGACGAGGATATTATTGACGCGGAATACAAGGAAGAGGGCGAGGGGAAGAAGTAAGTTTAGTTAGAGGCGTAGATTAGATTATCAGGTTATCAGGGGGTAGGTTATCAGAAGATCAGATTGCCAGAATAATTTCAGCTGATATTCGGATATCCTGATAACCTACTTTCTGATACCCTGATTTTCTGATAAACGTTTCTAACGAATATCTATTTAAAGATTATGTCTACTAAGCGCGATTACTACGAAATCCTGGGAGTTAAAAAGAGCGCCGGCCTTGATGAGATCAAGAAGACATATCGCGAGCTGGCCTTGCGTTATCATCCTGACCGCGTACCTGCCGAGCAGAAGAAAGAGGCTGAGGAGAAATTCAAGGAGATATCCGAAGCTTACGCGGTATTATCGGATTCGCAGAAGCGCGCCCTTTACGATCAATACGGCCATTCCGGGATTGATCAGAAATACGCCTACGAAGACATCTTCAAGGGCGCGGACTTTAATAGCGTGTTTAAAGATCTCGGTGATTTCGGTATGGGCGGCGGGATCTTTGAGGATATTTTTAGCGATCTGGGATTCGATATTTTCGGCGGGCGTCAACGCAGCGGCGGGCGTTCCAAGCGCGGGCGCGACTTGGAGATAGCCGTAGATGTGACTTTAGAAGAGGCAGCTACCGGTACCGAAAAGACTGTAACCTTGCCCCGCTACGAATTATGCGAAACTTGTCAGGGCAGCGGAGAGAAACCGGGGACTAAAAAGACGAACTGCCCGCAATGCAAAGGCAATGGCCGCGTGGTCGTATCGAACGGTTTTTTCCAGATGGCCCAAACTTGTCCCCGCTGTCATGGGGAAGGCGCCTTAGTTCAGACGCCGTGCCCTGATTGTAACGGCGAAGGCCGGACGCGGGTAACTCGCAAGATTAAGGTTAAGATACCTGCGGGCGTGGACTCAGATTCGCATCTGCGCGTACGGGGGGAGGGCGAGGCCGGCGCAGCCAGCCGGGGGGATTTGTATGTTGTTATCGAGGTTAAGCCGCATGCGGTATTCCAAAGGCATAATAATGATATTGCCACTCAGATATCGATTAGCCTGAGTAAGGCAATTTTGGGGGGAGAGGTAGAAGTCCCTACTTTGGAGACTAAAGTTTCCATGAGAATACCCCCGGGTACGCAGAGCGGCAGGATATTTCGCCTGAAGGAAAAAGGTATACCCGACGTCCATAGCAAGATTTTAGGAGATGAGCTAATTAAGGTTGATGTTGAGATTCCCACTCGTTTAAATCCTGAACAGCGGCGGTTGATCGAGGAATACGCCCGGGTGTCCGGAGAGGATCTAGCGAAAGACAGCTTCACGGAGAAGATAAAGAAGGCGTTTAAATAAACGGAGCAAATATGCCAACCTACGAATACGAATGCCCTAGTTGTAAACATGCCTTTGAGGCATTTCAGAGCATGACGGCTAAGCCTTTGACGAAATGCCCTAAATGCGGCCGGAAGATCAAGCGGCTTATCAGCCGTGGCGGCGGTATTATTTTTAAGGGCAGCGGTTTTTATGCCACTGATTATCGAAAAGAAACTAAAGCTGTCGAATCAGCCCCTTGCCCTTCGGCCAAAGAAGGCTGTAAAGGTTGTGCGAAGGCCCCTTCCTAATGCTTAGCTTGATTAGCTTTGCGAAATATTGGCTACCGGTAATAATTTATGCTATAATCATTCTTCTGCTATCAGCGGCTCCCGGATCGGCGATCCCGAGTGTTTTTCCGATGCAGGATACGTTTTTTCATATAGTGGAATATGCCGCCTTCGCTTATTTAGTACATCGGGCGGTGCGCCGCACAGGTTCTATGGGTTCATTCTGGAATCTGGTAGCGGTGGTGTGCGTCGGCGTCGTAGCGTATGGGGTTGCCGATGAAATCTTCCAGCATTTTACTCCCGGCCGGCAGATGTCGGTATATGATGTGGGCATGGATAGTATCGGGGCTTTTCTAGGAGCGTTGATTTACCGATGACCAAGATACGCGGTTTTACAGGTTGCCTATATAATACTGAAAAGGTCAAGGATCTAGCGGCAGTTGTTTGTCCCCCTTATGATGTTATATCCGCTTCTCGTCAGCGTCATTTATCGCAATTAAGCCCTTACAATTTGATAAATATATTACTGCGTCAGCAAATAGGAAACGAAGATATATATGCGCAGGCGGGTAAATTATTTACCCAGTGGGTGCGCCAGGGGGTCTTGATTCAGGATGTTAACGAAACCATTTATTTTTACAGCCAGCAGTACACTATTCGAGGGGAAAAAAGGACCCGCTTGGGTTTTATCGCGCGGCTTTTTTTGGATCAGCAAAACTCCGATACCTACGGGCACGAACATACGCGGCTTGAGCCCAAAGAGGATCGCCTGCAGTTGCTACGCAGCGTTAAAGCGAACTTAAGCCCGATTTTTGCCGTTGTCGCGGATAAAAACCGGATTATTCATACGGTTTTTCAGAAGCATATTAATCAACAGAAACCTCTTATTGAGATAACCGATGATGAAAAAGTGATTCATCGGCTGTGGCGTATTGATGCGCCTGAGCTTGTCGCGGATATCCAGAATAAAATGGCACAGGAGAAGATCTTTATTGCCGACGGCCATCATCGTTTCGAGGTAGCCTGTACTTACCGGGATGAGCAAAAAACGCAGCCGGGCTTTAGCCAAGAACACGGCGCTAACTATCTGATGTGTTATTTTACGCATACGGATTCCCCGGGATTGACCATACTCCCTATTCATCGTCTGGTGAGGTTGGAGGAGGGGTTTGTCTTGGCCGATTTTATTGCTGCTTTGAAAGAGCATTTCGATATTGAAGAAGTTAAAGATCAGGTTAAGTTCTTCTTTATGATGGAGAAAGCGGGGAGGACTCAGAGCACTATAGGTTTTTATAAAGATAAACGTTTCTTTTTAATGCGGCTAAAAAATATTAAGATCGTGGATAAGCTTATCCCGGATCGGCCGCCGGAATACCGCCTGCTGGATGTGTGCATTCTTAACTACATTGTCCTGCAGAAGATATTGGGCTTGGCCTTTGACGATAAGCAGCGGATTGCCTTTGATCATAATGCCGAAGAAATTATGGCGAGAGTTGATGCCGATGGGCGCAATATCGGGTTTATTCTGAATTCGATTAAGGCCCAGCGGATTATGCAGGTGGCTTTGACTGGGCATAAGATGCCTCCGAAGTCGACCTTCTTTTATCCCAAGGTGCTTTCGGGGCTGGTTATCAATAGGCACGAAGAATGAATAAGCGTGGGCGTCAGCGCGCGAAAAATTTAAAAGAGTATCATAGTATCATAGTATCAAGGTGTCATGACACTCTGACACTCTGACACTCTGACACCCTATATTTTAACTCCAGCAGACACGCGAATTACTGCTTTACATACAGGAGTACTAAACAATGGCCCTATTCGGTAAACCCAAATACACGATTGTCAGACTCAAGAAAAAGGACATCCCCGAAGGGTTGTGGACAAAATGCGAGGGGTGTTCGGAGGCGCTTTACAATAAGACTTTGGACGAGAGTTTAAAAGTTTGTCCGAAGTGTGATTATCATTTTGTCCTTGGGGCAGCCGAACGGCTGGCGATGCTTTTAGATAAAGATACATTTCAGGAATATGACCGGGATATGCAGTCGGTCGATCCCTTAGAGTTTAAAGGCCCCAAGACTTACTATGAGAAGTTAACTCAGGACCAGGCGGCCACGGGTTTGCGGGAAGCAGTGATTACCGGGGAAGGGCTGATTGAAGGTAAGCGGGCAGTTATTGCCGTAACCGATTCTCGGTTTATTATGGGCTCGATGGGTTCGGTGGTGGGGGAAAAGATAACTCGCGCCATTGAAGCAGCGACGCGGAATAAATTACCGGTTATTATCGTTTCCGGATCCGGCGGAGGGGCGCGGATGTATGAGGGGATGTTTAGTCTGATGCAGATGGCTAAGACTTCCGCGGCTTTAGCCCTGCACCATAAATCCGGATGCCTTTTTTTGTCGGTACTTACTAATCCGACCATGGCCGGGGTCATGGCGTCTTTTGCCGGGTTAGGTGATGTTATTATCGCTGAACCTAAGGCATTGATCGGTTTTACCGGCCCGCGGGTAATTGAGCAGACTATCCGCCAAAAACTACCTTCAGGTTTTCAGCGCTCCGAATTTTTACTGGAACACGGGATGATCGATATGATCGCCAACCGTAAGCAGTTAAAGTCAACGTTGGCTAAGCTGATCAGTTATCTGAGTTGATATTCCAGGGGATTAGCCCTATAATATAACCAATAATTTAACGCCTGCGATCGCAGGAGGATAGCATGGCCCAAGTCAGCCTAAAAAACGTATCGAAGGTATTTGGAAACGGAACCCGGGTTGTCGACTCGATTAACCTGGGTATCGAGAATAAAGAGTTCATGGTTCTGGTCGGCCCGTCCGGATGCGGCAAATCCACGACTTTGCGGATGATCGCCGGATTGGAAGAGATGACCGCGGGTGATATTTATATCGGCAACAAAAAGGTTAATGATGTCCCGGCTAAAGACCGCGATATTGCTATGGTCTTTCAGAATTATGCCTTATACCCGCATATGAGCGCTTTTGAAAATATGGCTTTTGGGTTAAAGCTGCGCGGTTACAATAAATCTGAGATTGTCCAGCGCGTTAATGAGGCAGCGGATATATTAGGGATCAAACATTTATTGGCGCGCAAGCCCCGGGAGTTATCCGGAGGCGAGCGGCAGCGCGTGGCCGTGGGGCGGGCTATCGTGCGCAAACCGATGGTCTTTCTTTTTGACGAGCCTTTAAGCAACCTGGATGCGAAATTACGCGTGCAGATGCGCACCGAGATTCATAAATTGCATTTACGGCTGCAGACTACAATGATCTATGTTACCCATGATCAGGTGGAAGCTATGACTATGGGTAACCGCATAGCGGTTATGAAAGGCGGCGTCTTGCAGCAAGTGGCCGATCCTTTGACTATTTATGATTATCCCCGGAATAAATTTGTGGCCGGTTTTATCGGATCTCCGCCGATGAATTTCATGACCGGGAAGATCGTCAAAAAGGACGGCGCTCTCTATTTTGACGAAGGCAAGGTTTTTGTGAAGCTCGTTGAAGACATGTTCAAAAAGATGGCTCCTTATGTCGGAAAAGAAGTTTATTTCGGTATCCGCTCGGAAGATATCTACGATAAGCTTTTTGTATCGGAGGCCCCGCCTGAAAACATTGTGCGGGTTACTTGCGAGGTTTTTGAGCCGATGGGTGCCGAGGTTTATTTATATTTGAATACCGGCAAACATACCTTTATCGCGCGGGTAGGAGCTCATGATCGGCCCAAGATCAATCAGGATATGGAAGTGGTTTACGACATGAGCAAGGTGCACTTTTTTGACAAAGACACGGAAGAGACCATCATATAAAATACCCGCTTTTTTTTCCTTCCTTAGCTTAAAATCAGCATTTTCCCGAAGTGTTGTCTTGGCGATTACCGCAGGTATAGGCATCGTTTGTCCTCTGGTTTTGCGGGGAGATCCGCCTCTGCACAGTCCGGTAATTTTTTTGTATTATATTATTTTGGCAATCTTAGCGGTTTTTTTCTACCGGCAGTACCGCTGTCAAGCCCGCCAATTAAACATTCAATCGGAAGAAGCGCGAGAAAAGTCGAATCTATTGAATGCCGCGTTGATCCGAGAGGAGCAGCAATTGCAAGCCCTGCAAAACAAAATTATGCAGTATGGGCAGTTAAGAAAGACCATTGAAGAGCTTAATCGCACCCTTCAGGCCGAGGCAGTGGCCGAGCACCTAGCGGGAGTTGCTTTTGCGGTTATCGCTAAGCGCCAAGGAGCGTGCATCCTGTATTTGGTCGATAGGAATACTCAGGTTTTACGCTTGATCATGGCTAAAAAAGCCGATCCGCATTCGGTAATCCGGGAGAAACAAGGCGATATCTTCGATATGTGGGTGCTTAAGCACGCCACTCCTTTATTGATTGAAGACGTTAAAAAAGATTTCCGTTTTGACAGTTTGAGTGTTCCGGCAACTGTCCAGCGGCAGGTACTCTGCGTAGTTAGCGTTCCTTTGATTAGCGGCTCTAGGGTTATTGGTATATTGCGCTTGGATAACCAGCAGCCGGGCGCCTATGGGCAGGCTGATTTGCGCCTGTTGGCGATGATCGGCGATATCGGGGCAGTGGCTCTGGAAAATGCCCAGCTTTATCAAAGGACGCAGGATTTGGCTATTCACGACGAGTTGACGGGTTTATTTACCAAGGCGCATTTTTTTGAACGGCTTAAAGAAGAAGTGCAGCGCAGTCAGCGGCAGCAAAGCGAATTTTGTTTGCTCATGGCGGACATTGATAATTTTAAGCTTTACAATGATAATTTTGGGCATACCGCGGGCGATATAGTTTTGCGGGCGATAAGTCAAAACATCCGGGAGTTGGCCGTTGAATCGAACGCCGTGGCGGGTAGATTCGGCGGAGAAGAGTTTGTTTTGGTCCTTCCGCGCACCAGCAAGGGAGAAGCGATCAAGAAGGCGGAGTCGCTGCGCGGCGCTGTGGAACGCCTGATCGTACCGCTCAGGGGTAAAGATACGCGGGTTACCATTTCAATCGGGGTTTCCGGCTTCCTGGCGGACGCCAGGGATGAAAATGAATTAATCATGCGGGCTGACCAGGCGATGTATAAGGCCAAGAATGCCGGAAGAAACATGGTAGTTGCCGCCTAGGATAATTATGATTGGTTTAATTCTTTTGGGATTTATATTTTTTTGGGGTTTCGTGCTTGCCCGCGTCATTGATTCGGCCGGCCAACGTCCGCGCCTAGCCTGTGCCGCGGAAATTCGGCAGCTAGACTTGCTGAGAGATAAGCTGGCTGCCCGGCAGTCCGGTAACGCGCAATTATCCTCGCAGTTGGAGGATATTTTTGCGGTTTATGAAGCCGCTAAAGATATCTGTCGGTCATTAGATGAAAATAAGGTATATGAGAATTTTTGCCGACAAGCCGGTAAATATATTGGTTTAGCCGATTGTCGTCTTATCCGCGACAGGGAAGAACTAGCCCGGTATCGAGCTGATACAGTGTTTAGTATCGATGTCAATAATCAGCAGATTGGCGCGCTTATTGCCGCGGGAATTGATTCTCAGAAAACGAGGGATAAGTTTTATATTCTTTTTCAACAGCTTGTCTCGGGGTTGCGCCGATCGGTGCTCTATAAGCGAGTCCAGGAGTTGGCGATTGTAGATTCTTTGACCGGGGTATTTAGCCGCCGGTATGCCCAGGGTCGGCTTGGCGAAGAATTGCAGCGGTCAATGAAGTTTCGCCATAGCGTAAGTGTTCTGATGATTGACCTGGATAACTTTAAGTCTTACAATGATCAATACGGCCATCTGGTGGGGGACGCCATACTCAAGGACGCAGCCGGAACTATTAAAGAGAATATCCGTCAGATTGATCTGATCGGCCGTTTTGGCGGAGAAGAGTTCATCGGCATCTTGGCCGAGACCGATGCTTTGGGCGCTTTGCTGGTGGCTGAGCGTATTCGCAGGGCCGTAGAAGAGAAAAAGCTTAAAATTTATGATGAATCTTTGCGGATGACCTTAAGTATCGGTATTGCCTCATTCCCGGCTCATGGCCAGGATTCCGGGACGCTCATTGATAAAGCCGATAAAGCCCTCTACGCCGCCAAAAACTCCGGCCGCAATAGAAGCGTCATCTTTCAGATTGCATAGGAAATCCCATTGGTAATTGGTTCATTGGTAATTCATTGGGATTTGGATATTGGGATTTGGTAATTTTCTTAGGTGCTGTTTAGCCTATACTCGGCATATATCCCTTGCAAATCTAACGGGTTTAAGCTACAATACAAAACAATATGAAGAAAAAATTTTTCCTGGCCGTAGATTTAGGCGGGACTAACTTACGGGTGGCGTTAATCGATGCGCGTTATAAGATTATTGACCGGCACCTGTTTCCGACTGGACGTTTTGTAACTAAAGAGAGCCTCTTGCAGGCCGTGGTTGAGTCGGTGACCGCGTTGCTTGATAAGCGCGGGCTGAAGCAGGCTCAGATTGAGGGCGTAGGTATCGGTGTCCCCGGACCGGTAAATTTTGACAGTGGCAGAGTGTATTTCTTCCCTAATATCCCGGGTTGGAAGAATATCCCGTTAAGAGATATTCTCAGCCGGCGTTTAGGTTTGCCGGTGGCTCTCGATAATGATGCCAATGTTATGGCCCTTGCCGAAGCCACGCTAGGCGCGGCCAAAGGATATCAGGGGGTTTTGTGCGTTACGTTAGGGACGGGGGTGGGTGGCGGGCTGGTTATCGGGGGCAGGCTGTATCGGGGAGCCAGTAATGCCGCCGGTGAATTAGGGCATGTGCCGATTAATGTTGATGGGCCGCGCTGTAATTGCGGCGGTAACGCTTGCCTGGAGGCTTATATCGGAAACCTGAAGATTCTAGGCGATGCAAAGTCCGCTTATGGCCGGGATATTTCGCTGGAGGAATTAAGCCGGAGAGCCGGTCAGAAAGAGCCTAAGGCCGTTGGTATCTGGAGGCAAGTGGGTAAGCGCCTGGGGGTTGCGCTTACCGGCGCGGTGAATTTGCTTAATCTCGATGCTGTCGTGATTGGCGGAGGCGTCGCTAATGCCGGCAAGGTTTTATTTGATGCGGTAAAGGCAACTATTCAAAAAC
>JBFZAQ010000003.1:0-3842 GCA_041308885.1 Candidatus Omnitrophota bacterium
TCTTTGAGATTGCCGATGGGTGTAGCGATTATAAATAACATGATGAAGTTCAAATAACAAAGGACAAATATCAAAATAAATTCAAATAAAAAATACCCAATGACTAAAATTGGGAATTTGACATTAAGATTTGTTTTGGTATTTGAATTTTGTCATTTGTTATTATCTTGCTCACTCAACTGTTACCGATTTGGCCAAATTTCTCGGCTGGTCCACGTCGCATCCGCGCTTGACCGCAATATGGTAGGCGAGAAGCTGCAGGGGCAGGGCTACTAACAAAGGCGAAAGGAATTCGTGGCAGCGGGGGAGATAAACGACTTCTTTGGCCTGCGCGCGAATCTTGGTATCCCCATCGGTAGCAATAGCGATAAGCTTGCCCTGCCGGGCTCGGATTTCCTGAAGATTAGAGATCATCTTTTCGTAAACTGCAGACTGCGCCACAATACACACCACCGCCCGATATTCATCAATTAACGCAATCGGGCCATGTTTCATCTCGCCGGCAGCGTAGCCTTCCGCGGGGATATACGAAATCTCTTTAAGCTTTAAAGCGCCTTCCAAAGCCGACGGAAAATTAACCTGCCGGCCCAGATATAAAAATGAACCCAAGTGCGAATGCTTACGGGCTAATTTGGCGATAACCGATTGCCGGCTAAGCACAATTTTCATCTTCGATGATATTGCGCGTAATTCCCGAATATACGCAGCCACCAGCTTGGCATCGCAGCGCGTATTGATCTGGGCCAGATAAACGGCGAAGAGATAGAAAATTAACAACTGCGCGGTATAGGCCTTAGTCGAGGCCACACCGATCTCGGGTCCGGCATGCGTATAGATAACCCCGTCGGCCTCGCGGGTTAACGTCGAACCTAGAACATTACAGATCGCCAAAACGGTTGCCCCGAGCTTTTTGGCTTGCCGCACTCCCGCCAGAGTATCCGCCGTCTCTCCCGACTGACTCACGGCAATAACCAGTGTATCTTTATTCAACAAAAGTTCCCGATAACGAAATTCGCTGGAAACATCCACCGCGGCAGGAATCCTGCATAATGATTCCAAAACATATTTACCGACGCACCCGGCATGATAAGCCGTTCCGCAGGCAACAATAGAAATCTGCTTAATAGTTTTCAAGCGGGCAGGCGATATGGCCAACTCCTCAAAAACTACTGATTTTCGCCCCGGGCGCAAACGGCTATGCACGATATTTTCCGCCACCGCCGGCTGCTCGTTAATCTCCTTAAGCATAAAATGCGGATAGCCCTGTTTTTGGGCCTGGGCGATATCCCATTGGATGCGCACTGCCTTGCGCTCCCGCGGCTTGCCGTCAAACCCGGTAATCAAGCAGGAATCTTTAGTTAACACGGCCATCTCATTCTCTTCAAGAAAAATTATCTCCTTGGTGGATTCCAGGATCGCCGGGACATCCGAAGCCAGAAAATTTTCTCCCTGGCCGATCCCCACCACCAAAGGGCTGCCCATCCGCGCGCCGATCAATACATCGGGTCGATCGGCACAGATGAGGGCTATGGCAAAGGATCCCTCGAGACGCCGGATGGCTAAGCGAACCGCGTCTTCCAAGCTGCGCGAGCGGGCCAATCCTTCTATTAAATGCACGATTACTTCGGTATCAGTCTGACTCTTAAAACGATGGCCCTGTTTAATCAACTCGGCTTTTAACTGAACATAATTCTCAATAATGCCGTTATGCACCAGGGCCAGGCGGCCGGAACAGTCCAGGTGCGGATGGGCATTAACCCGGTTAGGGGCGCCGTGAGTGGCCCAGCGGTTATGGGCAATCCCCAACGACCCGACCAGCGGCCGGTTTTTCAATAGATGCTCCAGCTCCTTAACCTTGCCCGGAAGCTTATGCAGCTTAAGAGTGCCCGTGTCTGCCTCTAAGACGCACGCCCCGCTAGAATCATATCCGCGGTACTCCAGCTGCCGCAGTCCTTTTAAAAGAATCGGCTGGGCTTCACGATTTCCTATGTAACCGACTATTCCGCACATAGTTTCAATCCTACTATAAAATAACTACTTCGTCAATCTAAAGACCAGCCCCAACCCGTCTTCAGCTAACACCTGAAAGCGCGAATCGCTACGGACCTGATTTATAAAAGCGCTAAAGTAATTCTTACCCGCATATCCATAAGTTACGCCGAAATCTTGCGCTAAAGCTAAATACGGATCCGGACAAGACCCAAAAGCAATCTGGCGGTAAAGATTGTACTTATCCTTATTCCAATAATACATATAAGTCGGATCCAGGGTAACAAAATAATCATCTTTAGGGTTTAAGCCGATAAAAAATTGCGAATCCGACCAGTTGGTATGGAAAATCACCTCTCCTGCCGGAAGGTTTTCTTTCATCCATGCCCCGACAGCTTCGTAATGTTGATTATACACCCGTTCACTCTGAAGCTGCGCACGGACCATTTTATAGGTGTGCCGGCCCAATAAAATCAACGCTGCTGCGCACAACACCAGCGCGCCTATTACCAGCGGCTTATGCCGGTAAAATTTTCCGGGGTCGCGGCGCGAGCGCAACCAGTCAGAAAGATAGCAAGCGCCGGATACCAGAATCAACGGGTAGGCGTGAATGGCATAACGCTTCGAGAAAAATAGAAAAACGAAGAAAAATCCGGTTAAGGCCAACCACATCTTGGTGCGTGTCGGTATTTGATTGCGGCCGGTCGCCGCAGCTACCAGCAAAATTAGCGCCGGTAAAACCAACGGATAGCCCAAGACAAAATCCCGGGTGTCCGACGGAAAAAATTCCGCCCCCAGCTCAATTCCCCACTTCAAGGCAAACAACGGAACCATGATCCCGTTGATGTAAAAAACATACAAATTGTTAGGAAAGTTGGGATGGATCAAAAAACTCAATGCTACGGCCGCGCTTACGCCAGCGATATTCTTCCAGCCAAATTTGCCTTCGCTTAACCAACGAGCAGCTTCGCACAGCCCGGCAAAAAGAATCAGGTGCGGCCCAGATACGTGCATCAGGGAATAAGCCAGAGTAATCCCAAAAAGCATACCCCGTTGATTCAATATCAAGCAATGCACAAACAAAAGGGTCAAGGCCATAATGCCGACCATGGGGCGCGGGCTGCTGATCGCCGATAAAAATGACGGGGAGAGCAAAAAAGCGCTCAAAAATACCGGAAGTAACACCTTATCCGCGGCCCGGCGCAAGACATAAAAAAAAGCTAAATACAAAAAAACAGCATTCAGCACAGCGGCAAGCTTAACCCCGAAAAATATATTCTTTAAAAAAGTAAAAGGAATCAGAAAGACATGATAAAGAAAATCCTTGTCTGCGAAATGTTCGGCGAATATGGAATAGCGCGCCCAGTGAAAGGGATAGCGTAGGCCGTGCTCGCGCAGGAACTGGGCCACGCGGATATGATAATACCCGTCTGCCCCGATTACTACCGGAACCGAGAATTGCGCAGCAGTTATAATAATGATTCCGATTGCGATAATTGCGCCGACAAGAATTTTTGCGCGCATAGGGCGTGTTTAGTGAGGGGGAAATCGTCCCCACGGGGATTTGAACCCCGGTCGACAGCTTGAAAAGCTGTTGTCCTGGACCAGACTAGACGATGGGGACACTATAAGCTTACTCCTCTTCCTCGGCAATAACCTGGGCGATGCCGGCCACGCGATCCTTATCTTGCAATTTTATCAAACGTACACCTTGCGCCCCGCGGCCTGTGGCGCGAATATCTTTTACTGCGCTGCGCAAGAATATGCCGTTATGAGTTATAACCATTAACTCGTCTTTATCATTAACGCTCTTTAAATTTACCGCCCGGCCGTTTTTCTCGGTTACTTTAATA
>JBFZAQ010000004.1:0-7980 GCA_041308885.1 Candidatus Omnitrophota bacterium
TTCTTCGTTTTTCTCGGTGAGCAGCCGCTGGAGAAGGTCGAGTACTTGACTCTGCGTAAATATTTGGCGGCGCTTAAAGAAAAGAGTATGAATGCCCGCAGTATGGCTCGTAAGCTGTCGACGTTGCGGACCTTTTTTAAGTTCCTCTGCCGCGAAGGATTCTTAAAAGTTAACCCGGCAGTCAGTGTCGCCACCCCGAAACAGCCGAAACACCTTCCGTTGTTTTTAACCGAAGATGAGATTACCAAGTTAATTGATGCGGTTGTAGCGCAGGATGAAAAGGGCTTGCGGGATAAGGCCATCATCGAAACATTCTACAGCACCGGAATGCGCATCTCGGAGTTGGTGGGTCTCAATCTTGAGCGGGTGGATTTTATCAGCGGTATCGTCAAAGTATTCGGCAAAGGCAAAAAAGAGCGGATTGTGCCTATCGGGGAGCAGGCCATTACGGCCATACGTAAATACGTCGATACTCGTAAGAAACAGGGACAGGCGGTTTTTTTGAATAAGCACGGCCGCCGGATCACGGATAGGGGCGTGCGGGGGATTATGGCTAAGTATCTGCGCTTGGTCTGCGCGCGCCAGGGGGTTTCGCCGCATACTTTACGGCATTCCTTTGCCACCCATCTGTTAAATCGCGGGGCAGACCTGCGCAGTGTCCAGGAGCTCTTAGGCCATGTTAATCTATCGACTACTCAGATTTATACTCATTTGACTACCGATCGGTTAAAAGCCGTGTACGACAAAGCCCATCCGAGGGCGTGAGGGCATTCAAGGACATCAAGACACATATGGTGTCCTGACAATCTGGTTTAAATGCGCATATCAGAGTATCAGGGTACCAGTAGGCAGGATACCAGCAGATCAGCGTATCAGGGATATCATTTAGCCTGATATCCTAATTTTCTGATAATCTACCCACTGATACCCTGATACCCTGATAACCTGATACCCGCTTTTACTAACCGCGTGACCTGGTGTTTCAGCGGATAATTCTATGGTTATAATTTTTGATTTCATCTTTATTATCATCGCCCTCATCTATCTTCCCGTCTATCTTTTTAAGGGTAAGTTTCACAAAGGGTTCAGCGCGCGATTCGGCCGTCTGCCCAAGGATCTGAATTTAGATAATCCGATTTGGGTGCATGCGGTGAGCGTCGGTGAAGCGAATGCGGTTAAGGGCCTTATTGAGCAGCTGCGCATGAAATACCCCCAGAAGAAATTTTATATTTCTACCGTTACCCCGACCGGAAATGTTATCGCCCGTTCAATCGCCAAAAATGGCGATGTGGTCTCTTATCTGCCGTTAGATATAAGCTGGGTTGCCCGACGGGTCGTAGCCGGGGTCCGGCCATGCCTATGCATCATTGCCGAGACCGAGTTGTGGCCGAATTTATTGTTGTCTTTGGCTAAACAAGCTGTCCCGGTAGCGGTGGTCAATGGGAGAATCTCGGATAGGTCATATCGGGGATACCGGAGGTTGCGCTTTTTCTTACGTCCGTTTATGAATACGGTAGCGGTGTATTGCGTGCAGACAGCGCTTGATCGGGATAGGTTGCTGCAAATCGGAGTAGCGGCGGAAAAAATCAGCGTTTGCGGCAATGTCAAGTTCGATATTAGCGCGCAAAATATAGCTGTGGATAAAGGTAAGCGCTCTCAGTTGGGGTTGGGACAGCAGGAGAAGTTATTAGTCGCGGCCAGCACCCATCCCGGAGAAGAGGAGATAATCATTCGCGAATATCAGCAACTGCTTAAACAGTTTCCTATTTTACGCTTACTTATTGCCCCTCGGCATCCGCAAAGGAGCCGGCAGATAGAGGGCCTTATCGAGCGGTATGGGTTTCAGCCGGCCTTAGTCAGCGATCTGCCCACACCGAGTAAAAACACGGCTATCTATATTCTGGATTCAGTCGGGCAGCTGATGAGTTATTACTCGGCTGCGGATATTGTCTTTGTCGGAGGCAGTTTAATAAATAAGGGCGGGCATAATCTCATTGAGCCGGCTTTATTCGGCAAGCCCATAATAACCGGTTCAGATATGCATAATTTTAAAGATATCGCTCAGTTATACAAAAATGCCCGGGCCTGTGTTATACTTGATAGTAGGGGGCAGTTTGGTTCGGCTGTGGCGGGATTCTTGAGCCGGCCAACGCAGGCTTGGGAGATGGGCCAACGCGCCCGGCGGGTGATTTTGGATAATCGTGGGGCAACCGCCAGAACGCTGGAGGCGATTGAGAAAATATGGAGATCAACTTAAAGGTTAAGAATAACATTGCCGTCCTTATCATTAAAGGCAAGGTGGATATTAATGCCGCGCAGCTGGTGGAAACTGTCGGCCAGTGTTTGCGCGAAGGGTATTCGGATATTATCTGCGATTTTGAAGAGGTGGATTTTATTGATTATATGGGGATTTCGGCTATTGCTTTAGCGTATAAGGAAGTAATGAATAAAAACGGCAGGATGAAATTTGCCGCGCTGTCGAGCCATTTGCAGAATATGTTTCTGGTGGTGGGCCTGGATAAGGTGATTGAGTTTTATGCTACGCCGGAATTGGCGATTAATAGTTTTAAAGAAGACAGGATCATTGAAAGTATCAAGAGAATGCAGCTTCGCCGGCGCTTTAAACGTATACCGGTGGATATCAAGCTGGAGCTTAAGCCGGTCGGAGAAAAACAGGCGGCAAGCCATAAAGCGGATATGTTGAATTTAAGCGGTGTCGGAGCCTATATTTACGGTTGCGCTAAGTTTAAATTGGGGGATGATGTGACCTTGCGATTTAATTTTGGGCCGCAAAATGAAGAGTTTATTTTGGAGGCGAAAGTTATCTGGCTATCGGATAAGCAGATCCAGCCGCAAGCGCATCCCGGCATGGGGCTTATCTTCCACAATATCTGCTCCGCCACACAGGATAAGATTGTCCGCTATGTTGAAAGAAACCTCGCGCATACCGTTTAAACGATCTTTGCGATTCGGGATCGTTTATTAAATCCCAATGACCAAATCCCAAATCCCAATGAATCTCCAAATTCCAAATCTCAATTGGAGATTGGTTATTGGTAATTGTCATTAGAAATAGGTGACGTTTCGAGAAAAAATAGAAACGTCCCCTATTTATTGGAGGCAGGCCCTGCCGGCCGGAGATGAATATTTATTGTACAAGCCTATCTTTATGCATTATAATAAGTTGCTATTGTTCCTGCCTAACTTAGAGACCCGTCCGGATGAAGACCGTAAGGCGCTGTATTCAGATCAAGACTAAAGGAAATCCGCAGGTTGTGGATATCACGGAAGAAGTACGGACTGTGCTAGTCAATACCAAGCTATCCGAAGGCGTGGTAACGGTATTTGTGGTGGGTTCGACAGCCGCATTGACCACCATAGAATACGAGCCGGGAGCGGTCAAAGATTTGCAGGAGTTCTACGATAAGCTTATTCCGCGCTCAAAAGAATACCATCATGACGCAACCTGGGGCGATGCCAATGGCTTTAGCCATTTGCGCGCCGCCTTGCAGGGCCCGTCATTGGCCGTTCCCTTTGAGCAGGGTAAGTTGTCATTAGGGACCTGGCAGCAGATAATCCTGGCCGAGTTTGATACCCGGCCAAGAGAGCGCACAGTCATTGTGCAAGTAATCGGAGAATAATGAGCCCGGCATCATTTTTGTATAAACTGGCTGTTGATGAATATCGGGGTCCGGTTTGTTGGATTCCAAAAGTGTTATTATGGATATTGTCGTTGGCCTATGGCCTTTTTATCCGGGGCGCTTCTTTTTTACGTTCGCGCCGCAAGTTTCGCGCGCCGTGTCAAGTAATCAGTATCGGCAATATTACGCTGGGCGGGACGGGCAAGACGCCGTTGGTCAGTTTGACTGCCGCGTATCTGCGTAGCAAGGGTAGGAGGGTGGCGGTAGTGACGCGAGGATATCTGGGGCACAAGACGCAAGACGCAAGACGCATGACGCAAGACGTCCATCGCCTCAAAAGCGTTGCCGTCGGAGGCTCGGGACTCCCTCGCTGGCGCTCGGTCGCAGGATGCAAGGCTGACGAGCCGGAAATGTTGCAACGGCAACTTCAAGATATCCCGGTGATTGTGGATGCCGATCGAGTCCGCGGTATTCAGAAGGCGGTAAGCGAATTTAACGCGGATACGGTTATCTTGGATGACGGCTTTCAGCAGTGGCATATTCAGAAGGATTTGGAAATTGCGGTTATTGACGCTAAGAATCCGTTTGGCAACCGCCATATGATTCCGCGCGGGATTCTGCGTGAGCCGCCGGCTTCGTTGCGCAGGGCCGATGTTTTTGTTCTGACTAAAACCGACGCGGTTCAAGATCCATCGGCAGTAACGCGAGTGCTTAATCGGATTAATCCGGCGGCTTTGATCGCGCGGGCACGGCACCAGCTAATCCGTTTTTATCGCCTGGGCCGCGAGAATGAAGATGTTACTTTAGAATCAATAAAGTCCAAGGCAGTTTTGCTGGTGGCCGGGATCGCTGATCCGGAATATTTTGCCCGGTGTGCCCGTGGCGCGGGTATCAATATCAGCGGCTGCCTGTGGTTTGGCGATCATCATGTATATACCGAGGCCGACAATTCACAGATTCAGGAGAAGATAAAGACCTGTGCCGCTGGATGCGTGTTGACGACCGAGAAAGACGCGGTTAAGCTGGAGTATCTTTTAGCCGACCGGGCGCATGCTGATTTTCTGGTTATGTCCGTAACCATCAACCTTACCGGCAATGAACAAAAATACTATGAACGATTGGGCCGCCTATATACTTTTTAAGCTGGCGGGTCCGTTGGCGCGGCTATTGCCGAAAACCATCAGTTTCTTTTTCGGCCGGGCCGCGGGCATCATTTATTATTATATTGATTACAAGCATCGGTCTTTGGCCTATGCTCAAATTAAGATGGCTCTCGGGGATACTTATACCTGCGCGCAGCTTAAGTCTATTGTTAAAGCTTTTTACATGGTTTTTGGGCAGAATGTTATTGAGATGTTTTTCATCCCGTTGATTACGCCGGATTATATCAAAAAATATATTCGTATTGAAGGGATGGAACATGTATATGCGGCGTTTAAGCGAGGCAAAGGCGTTATCTTCTTAGGGGTGCATGCCGGCAGTTGGGAACTTTCCAACATTATTTGCGGCAGCTTGGGGTTTCCTTTTAATCTTTTCGTCCGCGATCAGCGGCTGCCGCGCTTGGAAACTTTGCTTACCGAATACCGCCGGAAAAAAGGATGCAAGATAATCCAGCGGCAGAATCAAATCCGCGAACTCATCCGGGTTCTGCAAAACAATGAAGGTATAGGCATAACGCAGGATCAGGGAGGAAAGACCGGGATATTGGTAGATTTTTTTGGCCGACAGGCGTCGATGCCCTACGGGGCGGTCCGTTTGGCGTTAAAATATGATGCCGCGCTCTTGCCGGCTTTTTATACCCGGATTAAGGGCCCCTATTTGAAGATAATTGTTGCGCCGCCTTATTCCCCGGTCAAAACCGGCCGGCCCGAAGAGGACCTGCGGGTGAATGTTCAGGCGTTGACCGACATTTTTGCCGGATTTATCCGTAAATACCCCAAGGAATATCTCTGGACCTATAAGATCTGGAAATACGGCTTAATTAAGAAGATTGTCATTCTCGCCGATGAGAAGACCGGTCATTCGCGTCAGTCTCAAGCGGCTGCCGAAGTGGTGCGGGGAATCTTTCGGCAGCGGGGTTTCTCCGCGGAAGTGGCGGTCGTCCCGGTTGTGTTTAATAGTAGCCGGGCCCGGAAGATCTTGGTTTTGGCATCGGCGGCAGCCGGAAAATATTCGTGCCAGGGGTGTTTGCGGTGTTTGCGATATTGCCTGACACCCGGTTCTTTCGCCGGATTACAAGTCTTGCGTCCCGATGTGGTTATTTCCTGCGGGTCGGGTTTGGCCGCGGTGAATTATTTAGTTACCCGCGAATACGCGGCAAAGAATATCGTTATTTTGAAGCCCTCTTTTTTAAGCCTGCGCCGCTATAACGCGGTGATTATGCCGCAACACGATCATCCGCCGCGTAAAAAGAATGTTATTGTGACCCGGGGCGCCTTGAATATGATGGATGAAACCTGTCTACGCGAACAATCGGCGTTGTTGGTGCGGGGAGTGCGGGGCGGGTTGCCGGGCGGAGAAAAAGAATATGTAGGCGTATTAATCGGCGGCGATACGAAGAGTTTTACTCTCGGTCTTGAGGCGGTAAAGGCCGTGGCGGCGCAGGTTAAGTTGGCAGCCGAACGTCTAAATATGGAGATTCTTATTACTACTTCGCGCAGGACTTCACCTTCGGTAGAAGGAGTTCTGAAACGGGAATTTCAGGATTATCCGCGTTGCAGCCTGCTGGTTATCGCCAACGAGAAGAATATTCCTGGGGCTGTGGGCGGCATACTGGGACTGAGCTCATTGGTGGTTACTTCTCCCGAAAGTATTTCTATGGTTTCCGAGTCCGCTTCGAGCGGGAAATATACGGTGGTCTTTAGTGAAAAAGGATTAAGCCGTAAACATCGGGAATTTTTGCGGCAGTGCGCCGGTAATCGATATATTTATCTAGCCGATCCGCAGAAGTTATCCGAGATGATTAAAGGGTTGTTGTCCGAGAAGCCCGCGGTCGTAAGGCTGGATGACCGGGAGCGGGCCTTAGAAGCGTTGAACAAATTACTATGAATATTCTCCAGATTCTTCCCGAACTTAACGTCGGCGGAGTCGAGACCGGCACGCTGGATTTGGCTCGTTATTTAGTTAAAATGGGCCATAAGGCCGTAGTCATCTCGGCCGGAGGCAGCCTGGTTAAAGACTTGGAGGCTGCCGGGGCCAAGCATTATGAGTTGCCGGTGCATAAGAAATCGCTGATTAATATTTTTAAGCTTATCCCCCGAGTAAACGATATCATCAAGCGCGAAGAAATTGATATAGTGCATGCGCGTTCACGCGTTCCGGCGTGGATCGGCTTTTTTGCCAGCCGTAAGACTGCGCGGACTTTTATCACTACCTGTCACGGGTATTATTCCCGTCACCCCTTTAGCGCGGTCATGGGCTGGGGCCGGCGGGTGATTGTTTTAAGCAACGTTATCGGACGGCACATGATCGAAGATTTTCATGTCCCGCATGAGCGGATCCGGCTGGTGGCGCGCAGCGTTGATTTGGATCGATTTAATTTCGTCGGCCCCGAGACTAAACGAGCGGCGGGGATATTTAACGTGGGGATTATCGGCAGGATTACTCCGCTTAAAGGACACTTGCATTTTATCAAGGCCATGGCTAAAGTAGCCAAAATCGTGCCGAATTTAAAAATCTGGATCGTGGGAGAAGCGCCGGAGTCCAAGGAAGCCTATAAAGAGCAGTTGCATATCTTGGTTAAGCGTTTGGGGTTGACTCAATGCACTCAGTTTTTGGGAACCCAGCGGGATATCCCCGGGATCCTGTCGCATTTAGACCTGTTGGTGTTGGCCACCACTACTCATGAGGCCTTTGGCCGGGTGATTGTCGAGGCGCAGGCCGCGGGAGTTCCGGTAGTCGCTACCAAGGTCGGCGGAGTCATTGACGTAATCGATGATGAGAAAACCGGCTTATTGGTATCGGCGGCTGACCCGGAAGCAATGGCCCAGGCAGCGTTGCGGATTTATAATGATCCGGCTTTGGCTAAAACCTTAGCCGGCCGGGCGATTGAAAAAGTCCGTAATTTTTATACCGTAGAAAAAATGGTGCAGAATACGGTTAGCGTCTATGAAGAAGCGCTGCGCAGCCGTAAGATTCTGGTCATAAAATTCAGCTCTTTGGGTGATATTATTCTTTCGACTCCGGGATTGCGGGCCCTGCGCGAGAGATTTAAGGAGAATTATTATATCAGCGTTTTGGTGAAAGCTGATTTTAAAGAGGCGCTGATGGGCTGTCCGTATATCGACGAACTGTTGGTTTGCGATTTTCAGAATAGAGACAAGGGGTTAGCCGGCTTTTG
>JBFZAQ010000005.1:0-4722 GCA_041308885.1 Candidatus Omnitrophota bacterium
TATCAAACTGAACCGTAACCCGGCTATCCTCTTTCCTTCTATCCGTTAAAAAAACATTTTTTATGCTTAAGTGCATATCGCCCTCCTCTATTCGTTTTTTGACTCTACTAATCCCTATCAACCGGATTAATATTACGCACCGGCCGGAAAGGATATTTACCTTCTTTTTTCCCGGCGTAATAACCGTCATAACCGAACTGAAAATTCACCCCCCAGCCAAAGGTATCTCCGTAAGTCGTTGAGGACCAATAAAACCCCAAAGGCGCAGTCTTGGTCCCGGGAAAAAACTGCTTATGGAACCAAATCCCGTCTTTAAAAGACAGATCTAGAAGCGAACCGATCTGGCGGATAGTCGGCAAGCGCCAATCATTATACCCGCCGAGAGACAATTGCGCGCAATACCGCATGGCATCTTCCCAGTTTGACTCCGGAGTTTCCTCTTTCATCCACGCAAGAGAACTATTTAAATCAGTGATCGTGCCGTCTTGATTATCGCAAAAAGCGTAAGCCTGCATATCGCCAAAGGCTTTATTGAATCCGGCCCGCACGGCCCGCACCGGGTAATAAAAACTTTTCAGATAGCAGATCGCGCAGCCATAAGCAAAATAAACTCCCCAGCCGAATAACGGATCCTTAAGATTAGGATCCCGGGACCAATAGAACTCAGGCAAACAATCCGCGAAATATTTTCCGTCACAAGCGGGAATCTGCCCGTTATAATCAACCATCATCCTTAGCTCTTCACGATTCGGCAGGCGCCAGTCGCGATAGCCCCCAAAGCCGCTGCGATTTAAATCCTTAATATAGGCAAAGGCGTCTTCCCAGGTGTATTTCTTTCCCCAAAAATTAATATCGGCGGCTTCCGGCGACTTTGCTTCCCAGACCAGGCCGGTATTGTTATCCCGGATCATCCGCAATCCTTTCTTCCAGGTCGCCTCATCATCCAGCCTGCGGCCGGCTTCGCCTAATTTGCTAAAAGACAGCGGATTGACAATATATGAGCCATCCTGACCGTAATACTTCCCGCCCGGCTTGGGGGCTCTAATCCGCGAACCGTCATCGGTATAGCAAATTTTTTGGCCGGAGTCGGGAAAGCTAAACACTATTTTTTCTTCCTGAACTGCGGGGTTTAAATTACGCACCGCGCGGAACAATAATTTCGCGCTCTTACTGGCATAATAACCGTCATAGCCGAAGCAAAAGTTAGTTACCCAGACATAAATCCCCTCGTAGGAAGTAGACGAGAAATAATGCAATAAAGGCGGCTTAAGCCCGTCAGCCGGGAAAAAATCTTTGAAATACCACCACCCATTCGTATAATCAAGGTTAAGGATGGAATTCAATTCTTTAAGATTAGGCAAGCGCCAATCCGAGCGCCCGGCAAGCCGCATCTCCTTGCAAAATTTAAGCGCCGCATACCAGTCCATGCGCTCGTTCTCGCCCTTTTGCCAGATTAACCCGGTTAAGCTGTCGCTGATAGTCCCGTCGCCATTGTCCTTAAACCTGGCGGCAGCCGCAGTGCCGAAAGCCCTATTTGCGCCCCCCCTTACCGCGCGCGCGTAACGCTCGCTGGTCGGCGCGTAGCAGATACCGCTGCCCAAGCCAAAGAAGATACCCCAGATAAACGGTTCCTGCATTTTATAAGGCACGCTGGTCCAGTAAAAGTCGCTCTTGGTATTGGGAAAATAGCGGGTATCCACGGCCGGGCCGGTTTTTCCGTAGTCAACTATGGAGCGCAATTCATCTTTATTGGGGAGGCGCCAATCGGAGAAACCGCCGTACTTCTTCTTATTTAATTCCTTGATATACCTGTCTTGCGCAGTCTTCCAGGTGTATCTATCCTCGCAATAATTCACGTCTCCTTTTTTCGGAGATTTGACTTCCCAGATTAAGCCGGTATTATTATCCAAGACCGCGCGGAATCCCTCTGCCCAAAGCGCCGCATCCCTGATCGGCTTACCGCTTTTGCCGAGCTTGGTAAAAGACAACGGATTAACCGCGAAACAGCCGTTTTGCCCCCAGAGATCGTCTTGCGGCTTGAGATCGATTTCCCGGCCTTCCTTATCAAAACATCTGTTATCGCCGCTATCGGGGAATCTAAATACCGGATTTTTCATGCCGTAGTCTCCTGCTGGTTATTAAAATCTTTCAGGTCTTTGGTCAAAAAATAACTCAAGACAGTCCTGATCACGACTATGACCCCGAGAATGCCCACGCTTTCCCAAGTGGGAGTGATAATGGTTTTCACGATATCCGCGGCAATAAAAAATTCCAGCGCTAAGACCAGATAACTGCCCAATTTAACGCGGATAGAATCATTCAACCGCACAGCCTCGACGCGCCTTAGGAGCTCTTTACGCATGAATGCCGTAAACGCGACCACCGTTCCCCAAACCGCGATCACCGCCCCAATGATATTCAAGGCAAAGCTGATTATATCGACAATCATATGGACAGTTTCCATCGTTTTAATCTCCCGTTTTTTGCGCGTTCAATTGATTCAGTCAATATCCGGCCGGGATCCTTATACTTTACCTAATCCAAACGGCGGATAGACCTCCGACTCCACCACTACGTCAATCAAAGCCGCTTTACCGCACTCCAAAGCATTTTTGAATGCTCGGTCAAAATCCTCTATTCTTTCTACCCGGTAGGAAGCTGCCTTGCAGGCCTCGGCGTATTTAATAAAATCCGGGTTGTCAAAGGTCATAAAGGCGTGCTCCCCGAATAAATTAATCAGGAATTTTTTAATCACATTAAACTCGCCGTTATTAAAAATAACCCAGATCACCGGAATATTATACTGGATAGCCGTCATCAACTCAAAACCGGCCATCTGATAGGCCCCGTCGCCGCATCCGCAAACCACCACCCTATCCGGATGGGCGCATTTTACGCCTAAAGCGCCGTTTACGTGGCTGGCCATGGGCCCGAAGCTACCCGGATTTTGATAAATCTGCCCCTTACTAAGCTTGAGATAACAATTTAACCAGAGCATATGCGAACCGGCGTCGCCCATTATATAGCTGTTTGCCGGCAAATTGCGGGATATCGCCTTTACCAGGTCCGCGGGATGGATCTTCTGCGAAATCGGGCTTACCGGAAGATCATGCCATTTTTCTTTGGGGATCACCTTGGGGTTTACCTGGGAAATCTTTTTCGACACTTCTTGCGAAATCCCGATAACAGCCGGCTTAGCATCGCTTAATACCGGATAATCCGCTTTATAAATCTTCCCTATTTCGTGCTGATCAATATTAATGTGGATAAGCGTTTTATCTTGGTAAAGGTCCGGCTTAAAACCGAAAGTGGCGTTTTGGGCAAAGGAATTGCCGATAGCCAAAACCAATTTAACCCCGCCAAAATATTTATTGGCTCCCGGATCTCCGGACGTCCCGTAAACGCCAAGCGACAACGGATGATCTTCGGAAATTATCCCTTTGGCATCCATAGTCGTGACAAAAGGGATTTGGAACTTTTCAATTAGCTCCCGGACTTCTCTTTCCCCGTGGCTTCTGATAATGCCGTAGCCGAGTATGGCTAAAATCTGCTGATTATCGCTGATTGCTTTAGCTAAAGCATCAGCCGCCGATTTTATCTGCGCCGGAGCCGGTAAAATCGGTTTTATATTCAGCTTAATTTCGCGGAAATTATTTACCACAGCGATAGTAATATCTTTAGGGACATGGATATGCACCGGGCCCGGGCGGCCTTCGTAAGCCAAATTTATCGCTTCTTCCAATATATCGCAGGCAGTATCCGGATCTTCAATAATATAGGATTTTTTGGTGGTGGCATTGAACATCTTGGGCGAATCGGGGGTGCGGCTTAACCCGGTGGCTTCATTTAAAGCGCCCTTGCCTCGATCCCTAGCCGAGGTATAACCCGAGATAGCCACCATCGGGATAGAATCGGAATAAGCCACAGCCAGGCCGGAAAACAAGTTGAATTCTCCGGGCCCTCCGGTAGCGAAACAAACGCCTAACTTATCGGAAAACATCGCATACCCGCAGGCCATAAACGAAGCGGCTTGCTCATTGCGGATAATCACCGTTTTAATCTGCTTTGAGCGCTTCAACGCTAAAAGCATTGATCCGTTGACCTGGCCTGATCCGCCGAATACATGGTCAACCCCAACGTGCTCAAGGGTCTTGACTATCGCTTCATTAGTATCCATCGTTAACGCCCTTTCTTAAAAAAATCAGCCCTCTTTTTTCTGGCTGAATTTTCCCACCGCCAGCTTAGGAGGCCTTTTCGAAAAAAGCACCCCGTCGCAGGCCGCGTTGTCTAAGGTAAATCCGTTAAAAAATAAATAAATCCGGTCTTTGGGGACTTTGCTTACTTCGGAAAAAATCGTGATGTATTTATCGGCGATTATTTCTTTTTGTTCGTCGGTAAGCTCTAAGGAGTTAACGATTATAGCAGGCATTTGGCACCCCTTTGATTATGGGACTGTTGTGAAATGACTTTTATTTCGTCATTCTGAGCGCAGCGAAGAATCTAGGATGACGCTGGATTCTTCAGCGCCTGCGGCGCTTCAGAATGACGGGATAAATTGAATTTCACAACAGTCCCTTTAAAAAATTTTCCTTATGCTTTAGCGTGTAATCGAACTATCCGCTAAAATTACTATTTCAACGTCGCTAAGACTTCCACGATCTTTTTGCCGTAGGCAATAGAAGATTCAACCGACGTGCCGGTGACAAACGGCCAGTCAAAAGC
>JBFZAQ010000006.1:0-7211 GCA_041308885.1 Candidatus Omnitrophota bacterium
TCATCATCCTTCAGCACTTTAAAATTATAAACGATATCCCGGCGGTCGCAGACCGCGGCGATTTTCGCGCCGATATCCTCGACCCGCTTTTGCACCAGCGGATCGTCGACAAACTCCTCTTCATCCTCAATTTGGCGGGCGATATTGCGGCCCATCTGCACTTCTGAGTCGGTACTATAGAAGTACGACTCTTCCCGGCCGGTAACTATATTGTATTCAGTCGTACAGCCGCTTAAGATAATGATTGCCGCCAGCGGGGCAAAGAAAAATAAGAACATAAATACCTTGACTCCCAGCTCTTTCAACATTCGGTATAAGGTCCGCATCGGCAGGCCGACCACGTTATAAAAACAGCCTTCGATGCGCTTAATGAAAAAAGCCCCCTTACCCTGAATATCAAACCCGCCGGCCATGGTCAATGGCGACACGCGGGAATAATAAGCCCGGATTTCCTTATCGCTTAAGCAATCCATGATTACCGCAGTCTTCTCACAAGCTACTTTGACCCGGCCGGTATCTTTATCGATCACCGCCACTCCGGTATATAACCATTGCCGGCCGCGGGATAATTTCTTGAGCATGCGCCGGGCATCCGGCAAATCCTTGGGCTTACCAAAAATTTTTCCCTTCTGGACCACCAGCGTATCCGCGCCAATTATGATACCGCTCTTGACCCGACGAGCCACATCCCGGGCTTTAAGCAAAGCGTTACGCTTGACCAGATCACTATATGAGGCTGTGCCGCGACGGATAATTTCTTGAACTCGGCTGGGGACAACCTGGAACTTAAGCCCAAACTCCCGCAAGAGCTTCTTGCGGGCAGGGGATTCGGAAGCAAGGTAGATTCTGCTCATAATTGATCGTCAAACTATATTTAGTTTGAAATGACCAATAACCAAATCCCAATGAATTACCAAATCCCAATTGGAGATTGGTTATTGGTAATTCATTGGGATTTGGTCATTGGTAATTGGTCATTCTTACCGCCTTACCGCCTTACCGAACGAAAATGCCGCGCTCTCTCCGGCTAAGTATCCCGTGGAAAACGCCGCCTGCAAATTGAATCCGCCGGTGTCCGCGTCGATATCAATCAGCTCACCGGCAAAATACAATCCTTTGATCAGGCGCGATTGCATGGTCCGCGGGTCGATCTGATTCAAGGCTATGCCGCCTTTAGTCACCATCGCATTCCCGATTGCAGCCGTAGCGCTGATATCCAACCGAAACCCCTTAAACCCAGCAATAAGCGAACGGCGCTCTTCCTGGGTTATCTGGCTGGCTTGTTTATCCGGATTAAGCTTAAGCACTAAAAGAAATTCCGGGATAAAATTACGCGGAAGCAATTCTTTCAATACGTTCTTAAGCGCTGACCTGCTCTGGGCTTTAAACTCCCGCAACAAACGGGCTTGGAGCTGTTCCTCGGTTAACCCGGGCTTAAGGTCAATATCTACGCGGACCTCTAAATTCTCTGCCAGCCAGTCGGCTACCGCCCCGCTATGGGTCAAGACCAACGGCCCGGAGACGCCAAAGGCGGTAAACATAAGCTCGCCGACCTCGGATATTATCTTCTTCTTCCCTCCGAAAAAGGTCAAACGGATATTCCGTAAAGTCAATCCTTCCACCCGCTGGGGAAATTGCTGTTTAGTTTTAAGGGCAACTAAACCCGGGCGCAAAGGCGCCAGCGTATGCCCCAATTTCTCGGCCATGGCTAAACCGTCCCCGGTAGAGCCGGTCCCCGGATAACTGATGCCTCCGGTAGCCAGGATAACTTTATCTACCGCCAGCAGCGTATCATCTTCCAGCATTACCGCGGATACGCGATCATGGTCAGTAACGATCTCTTTTAGCCGAGTATTCATGACCTGTTTTACGCCGCGCAAAGACAGTTCCTGACGCAGAACCTCTAAAACACTCTCGGCCTTATCGGTTTCTGGGAATACCCGGCCCTGCCGTTCAACCCGCAAAGCCAAGCCCCGCGACTCAAAAAAAGAAATCAACTCGGTATTAAAGAACCTCCCGTAAGCGCTGCGCAGGAATTGCCCGCCGTGGGAATACCGCCTAAGAAATTCATCCAGACCGCAAGAATTTGTTAGATTACAACGGCCCTTGCCGCTTAAAAGAAGTTTTTTTCCCAGCGTCGGATTTCTTTCGTAAAGAGTTACTTGAGCCCCGCACTCAGCCGATCTGATCGCCGCCATCATGCCGGCCGGTCCGGCGCCAACTATAATAATATTCATGCAGTCTCCGGAGAAATATCAATTAGGATTAAATCCGAAATCCGAAACAATGTTCAAATTGATTAAATTCAAATGACAAAGCACAAATACCAAAATAAGCACAAATGACAAATACCAAATGACTAAAATTTAAATTTGGAATTTGTTTTGGTATTTGAATTTTGTCATTTGACATTATCCTCATTCGGATTTAATTTAAAGCAGCTCGTTTATGGAGAATACCGCTTCCAGTTTGATACCGCACTTAGCCAGGTTCTCCCGGGCGCCCTCGTCTCTATCGACAATAACCAAAGCCTTCGGCGCGCGGATACCCGCTCTGTCCAAGGCTTCCTTAGCCTCAATCAAGGCCTTGCCGGTAGTCGCGACGTCATCGACTAAAAGCGCCTGATCCGCGGAAGATAACGCCGGGCCTTCGATCTGCCGCCGAGTCCCGTGTTCTTTGGCGGCCTTGCGCACGATAAAAGTTTTTAAAGGGACTTGCTTTAAATGACTTAGGACTGCCACAGCGCCAACGATAGGATCGGCGCCCAAAGTCGGGCCGCCGACCGCAGTTACGCCTTGATCTTTAATGATGCCCAAAATAATCAAACCGACTAAATAAGCGCCTTCGGGGGTCAAAGTAATAATCCGTCCGTCGAGATAATAGGCGCTCTTCTTACCTGAAGAAAGAATGAAATCGCCTTTTTTCAAGGCTTCTTTCTTTAACATCCGGGCGAGCTGAATCTTCAATTCTTCAAGCGTATATTCCTGCATGCGCATAGATACACTCCCTTAAAGTTTGTCATTCTGGGCGCAGCGAAGAATCTATGATAGCCTTAGATTCTTCCTGCCTGCCGGCAGGCAGGCGGCCTGCGGCCTCAGAATGACTAAATCCTAAATAATCCACCGCTGATCCTTGACCAACGGATTATTACGGATCTTCTCGGCAATCTCTTTGGCCAAGCCCGGCTTACCCAATTTATAGTACATATAATTCTTGTACCCCTCTACTCCCGGCTGGTCAAAGGCATTCACATCCAATAACTCACCCTCATAGGCAACAGCCATTTCAAAGAAGAATAATAGCGCACCCCAGGAATACGCGGTTACCTCAGGCAGAATAATCGCGCAATTGGGCCGGGACTCCTGAACCAAGGCCCATTCAGTGGCTTCTTGAGCCAAAGCCAATAGCTGAGAATAAGATTTTCCCGATAATAAGTCCCCTTTACCCGGAATGCGCAGGTCGCGTCCGAACTTCTTAACCCGGATGAAAGTAATCACTTTATTATTCTCGCCTTCGATATTGTTCTGTTGGATCGAATGCAAATCATTAGTCCCCCGGGCTGATATCGGAGTCCTGCCCAGATTGACGACGCGGGAATAATCCTGCGACCATCGCTCGCCTGCCCCGGCCGGCCTTTCAATCTTCCGGCCGTATTTCTTCCCCAAACTCTCAGCCAGAAGCTGAACATACCAATCGGCAGTAGATTTTAAGGTTTCGGAAAACGGCATCAGGATAGCCAAAGCCTTGGCTTTTTTCTGATACAGGATAGTATGCAGCAAGGCATACAATAAGGCCGGATTCTCCATCGGTTGAGAAGCCGTGCAACGCTTAGCCATATCTCTGGCCCCGTCCAGGACCCGCTGAATCTCCACCCCGACGATGGCCAGATGTAATAAGCCCATATTGAATTCCGAAAACCGGCCTCCGACGCCTTTAAGCAACGGCAGATCGCAAAAACTTAGCGCATCTTTTTTCTGCTGCGACTGCACATATTTACGCAGGCTCCCGGAGTCAGGATCGGTAATCACGAACACCTGCCGGCCGAAGCGGCTACCTACTGCCTTCTTCAACCAAGCCTGGGCCATCATAAACGCCGCTTTGGTTTCGCTAGTTTCGCCGGATTTCGAGATAACCACTACCGCGGTCTTGCGCGGGTTAAGCCGGCGCAATAACACCGATAAGGTTTCCGGATCGAGATTATTACCCTCGAAATAAATCCGCGGTTTTTTCTTACGCAGCGACGGAAATTCATTAAAGTAAGGCGGGCATAAGGCATCCTGCGCGGCCTTTAATCCTAAGTAAGAGCCGCCAATCCCTAAAAATAAAACGGCATCGAATTTGTTGGCGATTTGGCTGCCCAGCGCTTGGATTCCGGCAACGGTTTTCTTATCCTGCAGCGGCAGCTGCGTCCACTCCAAAGCCAAAGCGATCCTCTGGCTGGGGCCGGCTAGAACCTTGCTTAAATGCTCCTGAGCCGCCGCTGCACGGCCGGATATCCGGTCGATATCTCCCCGGGTCACGCCGTGCCGCGCGCCCACCGCCGAACTAAACATATTGTTAAAATCAAACTTGATCTGACTCATAGAATAACCCCCCTTTTTACACTTATGCTAAATCATTATATCGACATAGTCCCCACTCTTCAAGAGATTTATGCCGCACAAGCGGCACACCTGCCATTCCGATATGGCAAGGTATGCGCTCAAAGACTTTCGCTGCGGGCTTTATTCGCGCACGAAAATTTTTGCCGTCTGCTACGCCTGCCTGCCGGCAGGCAGGGTTTACAGCTCGCTTCGTTAACGACTTACGCAAATCCGGTAACTTAACTCCGCTCGCTGTAAATCCTCGCAGACTTCTGCCAATGGTCCGACTTCGCTCATCATTGGCACTGAGCGGAACCGAAGTGCCAAAAATTTTCTGACTGTGCGCAAATAGAGCCCTCCGCGACAGTCTTGGCACAACTTCATAACTTTTCGAGGCAGTCGAAATCGAAGAAACTCCGGCCAGCGGGTGACTGCGAAGGCGGGGCCCCCGCCGCGCGCATCCGCCGAAGGCGGAGAGCACGGCGGGGTGCCGCAGCAGGCAGGACCCGCTGGCCCCAGCCACGGATTAATGGATTCTGAACAACACCCTGCCTTATCGGTTAGGCCGGCGTACCGCTCGTGCGGTCGCTCGTGCGGCTCGTGCGGCACGTAATCTTTTGACAAATTCCCTATTCCTTGATATTATACCAGCGTATGCTAAGTCAAGTCTGGGCTGGGATTATTGATTTAATCTGGCCGCCTGTATGTCTTGGCTGTAAGAGACGGCTGCCGGAAGACTCTGTCGACGGTGTGGTCTGTCATTCGTGTTGGTCAAAAATCAAAAAAAATTCTCCCCCGTTCTGTAACAGCTGCGGGCGGAAATTGCCGGCCCAGAGCTTAAAACGCGGGATCTGTCCGGCCTGCGTGCGTAAACAACTGCATTTCGACCGGGCTTTCAGCCCCTGCGTTTACGACGGCACCTTGAAAGAATTGCTGCACGCGTTTAAATATCAAAACAAAGATTACTTGGGGCCCACCCTGGGAAGATTAATGGTCGACTTTATTCGCCAGTACCAACTGCCTATGGACGTGATCGATATGATTGTCCCGGTCCCGCTGCATCAGACTAAATTACGTGAACGGGAATTTAACCAGTCGCAGCTCTTGGGCGAATGCGTGGCCAAAGAATTCAATAAAACCCTTAACCACACTGTTCTGCGGCGCCACCGCTACACCAAGGCCCAGGCCAGCCTGGCCCAAGAACAGCGCCTGGCTAATGTCCGGGATAGTTTCTCGCTTGCCGCTCAAGAAGCCGAAAGTATCCGGGGCAAGAATATTCTTCTCATCGATGATGTGGTAACCACCGGAGCCACCTCCTCTGAAGCCGCCCGCATCCTTAAGCAGGAAGGGGCACAGATAGTTTTCGTGCTCAGCCTTGCCAACTAATTATGAAGATACTCCGCAATTACTTTCTAAAGGAATTTATCGGCCCGCTCTTTATGGCGCTAGGCGTCTTGACCTTTGTTATGCTGCTGGGCAATCTGATCAAGATCGCCGACCTGGTAGTCAACAAAGGCGTGGATATGCTGAATGTCTCCAAGCTCTTTATGCTGATGATCCCCTTTCTTTTGACCTACACCTTGCCCATCGCCACTTTAACCGCGGTATTGCTCTCGCTGGGGCGCCTCTCCAGCGATAATGAAATCATCGCTATCCGGGCCAGCGGAATTAATTTATTCTCCCTGATCGCGCCGCTATTGATCGTGGCCACGATCTTAAGCCTTATCCTGGTGGTCTTTAATGACCGGGTCATCCCCTACGCCCATTATGCTTCCCGAAAAACCCTCATGGATATCGGAATTAAAAATCCCACCGCGGCCCTTGAGCCGGGAGTATTTATCAATAATTTTCAGAAGTACATCCTCTTTATTTACCGTATCGAGGATAACAAAATGATTAATGTGCGCATCTACGAGCCTCAACCGGGCAAACCCACGCGCACTATCGTAGCCAAACGCGGGGAATTCATCGCCCTCCCGGAGAAAAATTTAGTCAAGCTTAAGCTTGTGGACGGCACTTCTGATGAGCCCGATCCGGACAACCCGATGAATTTTTATAAGCTGAATTTTAAAACCTATTTTATGAATTTGAACCTCTCCGACGCGCGCAACAAGGATAACATCGAAAAGAAACCTAAGGATATGACTATCCAAGAATTACGCCGCGAGATCGCGCGGCTGAAAGACGCGCATATCGACCCCATCCCGCTGGCTACCGAACTGAACAAAAAAGTGTCGTTGGCCTTCTCTTGTTTTGTTTTTGTGCTCTTAGGTTCATCCTTGGCGATCATTACCCGCCGGAGGGAAAAATCGATCAACTTCGGCATGGCCTTTCTCATCGTGGGGATCTATTACCTGCTTTTAATCGGCGCGGAGGCCTTAAGCCTGCAAGGCCACCTTAACCCGGCCTTAGCCATGTGGCTGCCTAATATTCTTTTAGGCCTTTTAGGCGGCGTGCTTACTTATCGCGTATGCGCATCTTAGACCGCTACATCCTTAAATCCGTAATCAGTATTCTTTTGCTGTGCTTGGGCACATTTCTATTTCTCTACATTATCATCGACGTCTTTTCGCACCTGGATGAGATCCTTAAACACAAAGCGCTGATCCGGGAACTGATTGATTATTA
>JBFZAQ010000007.1:0-7591 GCA_041308885.1 Candidatus Omnitrophota bacterium
GTCGGATGCCGCTTAGAAAACCAGGCGTCGAGACTGGGGTTATCCCGTAATACCGTATTTACGCCAACCATAATCCCGTCGTAGGAAGCCCGGATCCGGTGCGCATAGGCCCGGGCAATGTCCGAAGTTATCCATTTAGAATCACCTGTCTTGGTGGCAATCTTACCATCCAGCGACTGCGCGCATTTAACCGTAATAAAGGGGAGTTTCCGGGTAATATATTTTAGAAAAGCCTCATTAACTTTTAGCAGCTCTGCCTCCAAACACCCCACGGTAACTTTAACCCCGTGCTGACGCAGAATAGCAATCCCCCGGCCGTTGATCAACGGATTGGGATCACGCATGCCGATAACTACTTCCTTAATTTTATTCTCGATAATCGCTCCGACGCACGGCGGAGTTCGCCCATAGTGCGCGCAAGGTTCAAGAGTC
This sequence comes from Candidatus Omnitrophota bacterium, assembly GCA_041308885.1. Classification (GTDB taxonomy): domain Bacteria; phylum Omnitrophota; class Gorgyraeia; order Gygaellales; family Profunditerraquicolaceae; genus JBFZAQ01. The sequence continues at coordinate 433 of JBFZAQ010000007.1, forward strand.
ACATAGAGTATCGCCCCTTTGGCCCGCGCCCCGGCTCGACGTAAGGCGATGATTTCCGCGTGCGGCAGGCCTGCTTGTTCATGATGCCCCTTACCGACGATGACGCCGTTCTTGACGATGACAGCCCCGACCATCGGATTCGGACTGGTCCGGCCTTTGGCTTGCAAAGCCAGGGCCAAGGCCAATTTCATATAATATTCGTTTTTTTTATTCATGGGCATTTCGATTATATCTTATTGGGATGACGCGCGGCAGATTTTAACTCCTCAACTATACTGTATGGCACCTTGACCGCCCCCATCTTGATCTTAGGCTTAGCTGCGCCGTGGAAATCCGAGCCTCCTACGGCGATAAGATTATATTCCTGAGCAAGCTCAAGATAAAAGTTAGTTGCAGACTGGCTGTGTTCCGGATAGTAAGCCTCAAGCCCCATTATCCCCTGCTTAATCAGCTCAATGACCAGCCCGTCATCGGTAATCGTGTAAGGATGAGCCAAAGCCGCCACACCGCCGGCATCTTTAATCAAACGTATTGCTTCCGGCGGGGACAGATGAAAACCAGCCACGTACGCCGGGCTTTTATCACCGATGAACCGGCTAAAGGCTTCACCGGTAGAGGCAACTAAGCCTGCCTTCACCATGGACTGCGCTACGTGCATTCTGCCGATCGTCCCCGGGCCGCCGCAAGCAAACACTGCCTCCGGAAAAAGCTGGATACCCAACTCCCGCAGTTTTTTTGCCATCTCATGGACCCGTTCAATGCGCCGCTGGGCAATAACCGAAAGCATCTTAAGCAAGGCAGTATTGCCCTGATCAATCAAATACCCTAATATATGCAGTTCCACACCTTCATGTTCCGCAGTTAATTCTATGCCGGACAGCACTTCAATACCGCAGTCTTGGCCCGCGACGACTGCCGCATCCAGACCGGCAACCGTATCGTGATCAGTTAAAGCAATCGCGCTTAACTTCTGACGCACAGCTTCTTTAACCAACGCAGCCGGCTGGAAGGTACCGTCCGAATAAACGCTATGCACATGTAAATCCGCAAATTTCATCTTTTCTTTTCTTGGCGGATACTATCGAGTATACCGTTAACAAACTTGGCCGCCTCGAACGAAGAAAATTTCTTGGCCAGCTCCACAGATTCATTAATGGTAACTTTAGGCGGGATATCTTCACGAAAGAGAAGCTCAAAACTCCCTAGACGCAGGATATTCCTATCCACAACCGCCATCCGCTCAAGCTGCCAATTCATGGCATGGCGGCAGATATGCTCATCAATAACCGCGCGCTGTTTTCTGACCCCCGTAACCAGCTCGCCGGTAAATAGCTTTACCTGCTCATCGATTTCTTTATCGCTATTGGACCCCCAGAACATATCCAGGGCTTCTTCCGGCTGATTCCCGGTTACATCGAGCTCATATAATACCTGCAAGGCAAATTCCCGCGCCTGAGTGCGTTTACGCATTGTATTTATCCATAGTTATAGCAAGATATTAAATCCCAATGACCAAACTCCAAATCCCAATGAATATCCAATTCCCAATTTCCAACAACGCATTGGTTATTGAATCATTGGTTATTCATTGCGGCTTGGTCATTGATAATTGGTCATTTATAAACCTGGCTTTCTATATTCTATCAAATAAGTTGGCCATTTCAATGGCGTTCATAGCCGCGTCTTTCCCTTTATTTCCGTCTTTGGTGCCGGCCCGCTCTATCGCCTGCTCGATAGTGTCGGCGGTAATAATCCCAAAAATTACCGGCAAACCCAAATCCATCGACGCCTTGGCCACTCCCTTAGCCGCCTCGGCAGCCACATATTCAAAATGCGGAGTTGATCCGCGAATCACCGTACCTAAACAAATCAAAGCATCATAATTTTTCCCCTTACCGAGACGCTGCACCGCTACCGGAATCTCAAACGCGCCCGGAACCCAAACCACGGTAACATCTTTATCATCGACACCATGACGGGCCAAAGTATCCACGCATCCGGCCAGCAACTCCTTAGTGATAAAATCGTTAAACCGTGAAGCGACAATCCCAAACTTCTTCCCCTTAGCAATCATGTTGCCTTCAATGGTCTTGGCCATATCTCCTCCTGGTTAAATAACATCATTTTATCCGTAAATTCGCATATCAGCGCATCAGGGTACCAGCAGGCAGGATACCAGCAAACCAGCTTACCAGGTGTTCTTTAGCCTGATACCCTGATCTTCTGATAACCTACCCACTGATATCCCGATAACCTGATATGCGCTTTTAATAAACCTGCGTCTTGCGTCTATATATTCAACCTATGCCCCAGCTTCTCCTTCTTAGTCCTGAGATACCTGACATTCGCCGGATTTGGCTCGACCTCCAGCGCAACCCGTTCTACCACTTTTAATCCGTAACCCTCCAGCCCGATGATCTTCCGGGGATTATTAGTAAGCAATCTGATACTCCTTAAGCCTAAATCCGCCAGAATCTGCGCCCCAATGCCGTAATCCCGCAAATCTGCCTCATACCCCAGCGCAATATTGGCCTCAACCGTATCCATTCCTTTATCCTGCAAAGCATAGGCTTTAATCTTATCCACTAAGCCGATACCCCGGCCCTCCTGATTCATATACAGGATAACCCCGCGCTTCTGCCGACCGATTATCTTCATGGCTGCTTCCAGCTGGCGCCCGCAGTCACAGCGCAGCGATCCGAACACATCTCCGGTCAAACATTCCGAATGTACTCGCACCAAAATCGGATCATTGGTCAATTGCCCGATAGTAAGCACGGTGTGGACTTTCCGGCTGATTAAGTCGCGATATAAGATAAGCTCAAAGGTTCCAAAAAAAGTAGGAAGCTGCGTCTGTGAAAGACGCTCAATTAATACTTCGGATTTCCGGCGGTACTCGATCAGCTGCGCGATCGAACAAATCCTCAGGCTATGTTGTTGAGCAAACTCGCGTAACTGCGTAAGCCTGGCCATGGAACCGTCGGCGTTCATGATTTCGCAAATTACACCGGCCGGGTGTAAATTAGCCAGCCGCGCAAAATCAACCGCCGCCTCGGTGTGTCCGGCGCGTACCAAGACTCCCCCCTTTACCGCCCGCAAGGGGAATACGTGACCCGGGCGAACTAAATCTTCCGGCCGGCTCTCGGGATTAACCAAAACCTCGATAGTCCGGGCGCGATCAAAAGCCGAAATACCCGTGGTTACGCCTTTGGCTGCGTCGACCGACATCATCCAGGCCGTAGAAAACTGATCTTTATAATTCGGGCTGCCCGCGTCTCTATGCATCGGGCCGATATCCAAAGCGTTTAATCGCCCTTCTTCTAAAGGCACGCAGATAAGCCCTCTGCCGTGTGTGGCCATGAAATTTATGTCTTGCGGCCGGGCAAATTTGGCGGCCATAAGCAGATCGCCCTCATTCTCGCGGTCTTCATCATCGATGACGACCACCATCTTGCCCTGCTTTAAGTCTCCCAGGATTTCCGCTATTGTATTTAACATGGCAGTAATAGTAATGCCCGAAGGCAATCTTCGGGCACGAACCTAAAACATCTTCTTCCATCTAGACTATACACCGAATCCATTAGATAATTCGGCGTGCGCTTGTGCTTACACCTAAGCCTATCGGATGGCTTAGTGTGCGCTTGTGCGCTACTATTGGCTCAAGAATTACACTTGATCTGTCCGCCGCTGACATAGCGGAGAACTCGTAGGCTATCAACCCGGCCTGATCTGCAAGGCCGGTGTACGCTTGCGCGTAACTACCAGTTGGGATTTTCACCCTTTCCCGAAGATTTGGTTTAGTATAGCATAAAAACTTAACTTGTCAATCCCTGCGAACCAGGATATAATTAAAGCCACCAATGGAACTAATTGCAAGAAAGATACATACGCTCCTAATAAAAAAATCCCAGACTGTAGCCGTGGCCGAATCCTGCACCGGAGGCCTTGTCTCGAAGCTGCTGACCGATCAACCGGGTAGCTCCGCCTATTTCCTTCTGGGTATTATCGCTTATCACAACACCATGAAAAATCGGATTTTAACAGTCAAAAAAAATATCTTACGGCAAAAGGGCGCCGTTTCTAAAGAAACTGCTATATCTTTAGCTCAGGCTGTTCGCCGGATCGCCGATTCCGACTTAAGCCTCGGAGTAACCGGAATAGCCGGGCCAGCCGGAGGCTCCGCCCGGAAACCAGTGGGAACAGTTTATATCGCGGCCTGCAACCGACGCAAGACCATCTGTCGGAAATTCTGCTTAAAAGGCACTCGGGGGACAATACGAAAACAAGCCGCCATAGAAAGTCTAAATCTATTATATAGTCTAATTTTCAGCTAAACACGAAGCGATATTCAAATTAATAAAATTCAAATGACAAAGCACAAATGACAAAATAAGCACAAATAACAAATTTCAAATAACAAAAATTTGGTAATGCTGAGATTTGTTTTGGTATTTGAATTTTGTCATTTGACATTATCTTAATAATGCGCTCCTTTATCGCCATCAACCTTCCTGATCAGATCAAAAATAGCCTCACCACAATTCAAGACGACCTGCGCAAATCTGGGGCCGATGTCTCTTGGGTCGCCAGAAATAATATTCATTTGACACTCCGGTTCCTCGGCGATATTAACGACACCCAGTCTAAGGCAATTACGCAAATACTCAACGAAATAGCCGCGCAAACTCGCGTATTTACCATGGATCTGTCCGGTATCGGCGCTTTCCCGTCAGTAATCAGTCCGCGGGTAATCTGGATAGGCATTGCCGCAGATAACCAAGAAATTAAAAAAATAGCTCAATTATTGGAACCGCGGATTCAAACGGTAGGAATTGCCGCCGAGAAGAAAGAATTTAACGCCCATATAACGCTGGGCCGGGTACGCTCAGATTTAAACCGGGTGCACTTAACTAACGCCATAAAAGAGCTTCAGGCCTGCCCTGAAGCTGCAAAACAGGCCGTCGCTATCACGACCATTACGCTAATACAAAGCACCCTTACCCCCCGCGGTCCGATTTATGAAACTCTCGCCGCAGCCAGCCTAGCCACTCCCTGAAGCAATAAGCTTGTGTACAACCCGGCAACGATATCGTCGCACATAATACCCAGCCCGCCGCCGATATTCTCGGCGCTATTGACCGGGTAAGGCTTAACTGAGTCAAAAATGCGAAATAATAGAAAAGCGGCGATCGCCCACTGCAAGGTAAACGGCAAGCCGATAAGACTTATAAGTATGCCGGAGACCTCATCAATCACCACCGGCCGGGGATCCTTTTTGCCAAAAGCTTTAACGCTGGCCCCGGAAATCAAAAAACCGACCGCGGTAACCGCCACTACCAGAAATAAAAACACTCCCGGGTTAGAGCCAAAAATATAGTACACCCCTAACCCGGCCAGCGTACCAAATGTCCCCGGTATAAGCGGCAGGTATCCTACGCCGAAAAAAGTGCCAATAAGCTTAATCAGGAAAAAACGATCAGGCATGAAACGGCTAAAGCTTAGCTATAATCCTGCGGTTATCCCACAGGTAAGAAAGGCCGGAATAAAGGGTCAATCCGACAATAATCACCATCAGAAAATAGATGCCTTGACGAAAGAATTTCTCCCAGATAGGATTCCAGGTAGCGAATGCCAGCATCGCTTCTTTTAAAACCACAAAACCCAGGATCAAAAAAATAACCGTCATTTGCGAAGCCGTCTTCTGCTTACCCGCTTTGGAGGCTGAAAGCACCCTGCCCTTATTCAAGGCAAAAAGTCTAAGCGAAGTGATCAATATTTCCCGGGCGATAATAATCACATACATCCAGGCCTCAACAAGCTGCATCTGCACGAATGCGGCAAACGCGGCCAGAACCAAGATCTTATCGGCAATAGGATCCATAAGTTTGCCAAAATCAGTAACCATATTCTTTTTCTGAGCGATCCTGCCGTCTAGGAAATCCGAAAGGCAAGCAAAAAGAAAAATCAAAAGCGCCACTATCTTCGCCCAAAACCCGTGAACGAATAAGAAGAACATAAAAACAAAAGTCAGAATAATACGCAATATCGTTAAACGATTGGCAATATTCACTGCTTTCTCCCTTTTAGTCTGCGAGGGACAACTAAACGACACTTCCCACTAAATCATATTCCAATGTATCGGTAATGCGGGCTTGGACAATATCTCCGGGTGACAACGGACGGCCGGCGGCGATAAAGATTTGACCGTCAACTTCCGGAGCGTCAAACTCGGTACGGCCGATATACCCGGCGTCCTGTCTCTCCTCAATCAATACGGGCATAGTCGTATAAAGATACCGCCGGTTAACCTGCGTTGAAACCTCCTGCTGCACAACCATAATCCGATTAAAACGCTCCGCTTTAACTTTTTCCTGAACCTGCCCCTTTAAAGCATAAGCCGGGGTCTGTTCTTCCCGGGAATATCTAAAAACCCCCAAACGCTCAAACCGCATTTCCCGGATGAATTCAACCAACTCCTTAAATTCAGATTCGGTTTCCGAAGGAAATCCCACGATCAAAGAAGTGCGAATGGCCGCCGCCGGAAGGCGCTTACGAATCCGTTCTATAAGGCGCATAATATCCTGCTTGCTCGTTGCCCTGCGCATCGCTTTGAGAATGCGCTGATTGCAATGCTGGATAGGCAAGTCAACATACTTCAACAACCGCGGATTATCAACCATAATATCCAAAATTCCGTCTACGGTTTTAAAATCCGGATATAAATACAATAACCTTATCCACGGTATATTAACGCCTGCGGCCAAAATATTTTTTAGCAACTGCGGCAAAGTCCCGCGCTTATACAGATCTATCCCGTATCCGGTAATATCCTGGCCGATGATATTTAGCTCAGAAACGCCTTGCCCGCTAAGCTCCCGAACCCGCTTAAGGACATCCTGCCGGCCTAGACTTGTAAACTTGCCCTTGATCTTAGGTATCGCGCAAAAGCTGCAACGGCGAAAACAACTCTCGCAAATTTTCAAATACGCCAAATGCGGCGGAGTTAAGGAATACTGGCTGGGGACCGAATTTAAAGTCAACGCCCCGACAAAGGCATCGACTTCGGGAAACTCCTTAACCAGCCGGGCCTTATACCGCTGGGCCAGGCAACCGTAAACCAGGATCTTCTTCAGCCTGCCTTCTTTTTTCAGTTGAACCG
>JBFZAQ010000008.1:0-3356 GCA_041308885.1 Candidatus Omnitrophota bacterium
CAACAGAAAACCGTCATAATCAACGGTTAATGGACATTCCAAAAAAGCCGTCCCCGCAAAAGCAATTAACCCGATACGGTCTCCCCGCAGCCGCCCTACGAGATCCCGCAAGGCCAGTTTCGCCCGGTCAAGCCGGCTAGGCAAGATATCCGGCGTTAACATGCTCTTGGAAGTGTCCAGGGCGATAAGAATAGACACTCCTCTCCTGTGCGCCTGCTGCCATTTGAAACCCCATTGCGGTTGTAATAAGGCGATTAAAGTCAGAAAGATCGCCGCTAAGACTAATACTGCCTTCAGCTTTTGCTTGCCGCGGTCAACCGCAGTCAAAAGCTCGGGGAGCAGCTCTTTCTGCGCGAATCTCTCCAAGGCCCTGCGCCGGGCGCGAAAAGACCAGATGTAGAACCCGGCTGCGGCCAAAACCGCAAGCAAAACCCAGATTATAAAATTAGAATGGACGAAAATCATACTACAAGAAAATTGCCAAATCCCAATGACCAAATCCCAATGAATCTCCAATGACCAAATCCAAATTAAGTTTTATCACGGGATCTTCCTCAATACCGTATTGCTTAACACTACCTCCAACAATAGCAACGCCAAGCCCGGAACTAAAAAATAACCGAATAATTCATTAAACTCCCGGTATCCTTTATCCTGAATAATTGTCTTCTCCATTTTATCGATTCCGGAATAAATCTTGCGCAGGCTCTCGGTATCAGTCGCCCGGAAGTATTTGGCCTTAGTCTTAGCGGCGATCTTGGTCAGGGTCTCTTCGTCAATATCGATCTGTACGTTTTGATACCCGGTGTTACCGAATACATCCTTGACCGGATAAGGAACCAGTCCTTTGGACCCTGCCCCGATCGTATAAATCTTGATCTTTAAGGCTGCTGCTGCCTGGGCCGCGGCCAACGGGGCAATTTTGCCGGAATTATTTCTGCCGTCGGTAAGCAGAATAATAATCTTACTTTTAGCCTGGGAATTCTTCAAACGGTTAATCGAAGAGGCGATTCCCGACCCGATAGCTGTACCGTCTTCAACCATCCCGGACTGGATGCGCTCCAGATTGACTAAAAGCCAGTCGTAATCCAGGGTTAAGGGACAAACGGTATAGGCCCGGGCGCCAAAGGTAACCAAGGCAATCCGATCATTGCCGCGTCCCCGGATAAATTCTTCAACCACGCGCTTGACCACCGCCAATCTATTCTGGCGTTTCCCGCCTAAAGAAAAATCTTCAGCCAGCATGCTGGTCGAGGCATCCAGGGTCAAAACAATATCAACGCCCTCGGTTTCAACTTGCGAATCAGCCACCGGGCTTTGAGGACGCATAAGCGCAATGATCAAAAAGGCTAAGGCTGCCGACCGCGCCAGATACATCCGGCGAGAAATAACCACTTTCCAGGAAGATTTGGCGCCGTTCAGCAACTCTCCCGAGGAAAACCGCAGGCTGGCATTAGTGCGCCTGCGCTGCGCGAATATAATAATCGCTACGGCTAGGGGTAACAAGAGAATCAATAGAGGATTATGAAATGTCATGCCGCTAAAGCCTCCAGCTTAGTCTGGTCAATCAACCTTATCGCGGCAGCAAAAACATCTTCAATTTCCGCAGCCGCAGGAGCGTATTTGGCAAACTTGACCATATCGCAAGAATTAAGAAAATGCTTAAGCAAATTTTTATGATCGCTGCCTAAGAGCGCGCTGGCCTGGGCGTAAACCAGAAATTCCTCCGTAGTCATCTCCGGGGCCCGGATGGAAAATCGATTCTCCAGGTAATGCCGAACAATGTCCGAAATAATACTAAAATATTCCTTGACTAAACCCTGCTGAATAAGATTTCTTTGTTTTAACGCCTGTAATTGGGCATAAGCGATTTCATGCGCGGCTTTAACTTGGGGGGCCCGGACTGCCGGATGCGCCGCCCGATAGCGCTTTCCTATAAATAACCCCGCTGCCAAAATGGCTAATCCCGCGATAATCAACGGCCATCTCCATCTCGACGGGGCATCGAGAACGGGCTTAAGCGCGCCAATTCCCTGAATCTCCCCCTTACTATCCAGGCTGCTCTTGACCTCAAGTATTGTATCGGCCAAAACCAGTTTATTCCAGGCAGACCGGCTACCCTGGCGATATTGAATCTCCGGCGCGGCAATTTTATGCGCCCCTACTGAATAACTGGTTACAACATAGGCCAGCGTCACACGGGTTTTATTGAAAAAAGTCCGCTCACTACGCCGGGAATCTAAAATTGTAATTCCTTGGAGATTTTTCTCTAATCCGGCAATATCAACTTCCGTGCCGCAAGGATAAGAAATATTTACTTTATAGGCAACTTTCTCTCCGATAAATATTGACTCCCTGGACAAAGCTACAGAGGCAGCAACTAAAGATTTTGCCTGATCCGGCTGCGCCCAGGAGGCGCCACCTACCGACAACCAACCCGCACAAAGCAAGCCGAAAATAATCCGCGCCGAGAACACCCGCATCAACGCTTCCTCCTTTGCCGCTTTCTAAAAAAGGCGTACAGGCTCTCGGCATAAGGCGAATCAGTGCTCATCTGAATAGTGTCAATATTGGTCCCGGTAAACAAAGCCAGCCTTTCTTCTCGGCGTTTTCGGGCCTCTTGCGCGAACCGGCCGCGCACCCGGCTGTCGGATGTATCCACTATAAACTCTTGCTTGGTTTCGGGGTCCTGCAGATTAAGCATTCCGACGTCAGGCAGCTCATTCTCGCGGGGATCGCAAATGGTAATCGCCACGATATCGTGGCGCTTGTTGCCGACTGCCAAGCGCTTTTTGAAATCAGGGGCAAAAAAATCGGAAATAATAAAAACAACCGACTTACGCAGAACTACGCGGTTTAAATACCGGAGCGCGCAATTTATATCGGTGCCGGTCCCGCGGGGCTTAAAATATAAGACCTCCCTTACTAAACGTAAGACATGACGCAGGCCTTTACGCGCCGGAACATATTTTTCCACGCGGTCGGTAAAGGCGATGAAGCCGACTTTGTCATTATTCCGGATAGCCGAAAAAGCCAGGAGGGAACAGATTTCGGCGGCCAGCTTCATCTTCAACTTGCTCACCGTGCCGAAATATGCGGACGCCGACATATCCAGCATCAGCATCACCGTCAGCTCACGCTCTTCCACAAACTTCTTCACATAGGGGCGGCCGGCGCGGGCCGTAACATTCCAATCTATGGAGCGAATCTCATCTCCCGGGAAGTATTCCCTTACCTCGTCAAATTCGATGCCTTTGCCTTTGAATACGCTGTGATACTGGCCGGCAAAGACATCACTGACCAGCCGCGAAGTAATAATTTGAATCCGCCGGATATTGCGCAATATCTCCTTAGGA
>JBFZAQ010000009.1:0-8445 GCA_041308885.1 Candidatus Omnitrophota bacterium
AAGGCCTGGAAGAATGATGTCAATTGCGACGGTGTGTGGTTTTTTGCCAAATTCCGGGAAGGCGCCGGAAATTGGAAACATATAACTTTAAAAGAGAAAAGTGGTAAAAATTTTGATTATAATGATCAGTCTCCGCCCGGCTTCTCCAAAGGTATTGCGGGAACCAGCGCGCAGATGGGTTTATGGATCCCGGAGACTAAAAAGGGCGCTTTTATCTTCAGGATGCGCGGGGAGGGCGATGTAAGTTCCGAAAAAGTTACGTTTATCTGGGACTATATAAAAGACGGCGTTGAGGGGCAGGATTTTAAGCAAATCCAGATCAAGGTTCTTGGCCTGGAGATGGTTTATGTCCCTCAAGATTCGCATTACGTTGGCGATCCTAAAGGCCCTAACGGCCCAAAGAATTGCCTGTTTACTTATCCCGACAACGGCGCGTATCTTATAGATTCCGAGAAGGCCCTAAACCTTGATGCTAAAGATGGCTGTCTTTATTGCAAGCAGGATAATGACCGCAGCCGCGATGAAACGCCTTTCGTAATCCCCGATGAATTTCCCAAGGGCTATAAGGCATTCTGGTATATGAAATATGAGTTGAGCTCGCAAGCGTATGTGGATTTTCTGAATACCTTGACTCGCAAACAGCAGCAAGCGCATGTAAGAAGCGATATTACAACCGATGCGATTGAGAATTATTACGTGATGACCAATACCAACGCCGAGAAGTTCCGTCAGTCTATTGTTTGCCAGAAAAGAGGAAACGGCACTGAAAATCCGGTTACTTTTTATACCTATGCCCCGGCGCGGGCCTGCAACGCCATAGCCTGGGCTGATACTGCTGCTTACGCGGCTTGGGCAGGCCTTCGCCCGGTAACCGAGCTGGAATTTGAAAAGGCCTGCCGCGGGCCGGAAAAGGCGATTGCCTCGGAATGCGCCTGGGGCTCGAATGAGATCGGCCGGGTTGATACCTTTGACGGGCCCGATGGGAGCGGATATGAGAAAAAGATACCTACCAGCGGTTTGGTAAATGCCTGTTTTGGCGGCGGTATTGCGCCGTTTGACGCGGCAGCCGGCAAGACAACAACTGATAATCCCGGGTTTGAGGGGCCGGTCAGTTGCGGGCTCTTCTCCAATACGCAGCATGTGGGAATCTCCAAGCGCTTGAATGACGGCGCTTCCTATTATGGGATCATGGAACTGTCCGGGAATCTTTGGGAGAATTGCGTAACCTTCGGCCATCCTGCCGGCAGGGCTTTTAAGGCCTCCCGCGGAGACGGATCTCTGGATGAGAACGGCTACGCCCGAGTATCCGATTGGCCGGATGAAAAGGGCTATGGTTCAGGCGCCCGCGGCGGCGTGTATCGCAGCCCGAATGCGTCATTCCTGGCTGTGGCTTTGCGTTTTGCCGGGGCGCACGGCAAGTCTGATCCTCGCTATAACGGCGGATTGCGCGTTGGTTTCTAAAAACGCGGGATTTATGCCGGAAAGGAAAGATCAATATGTCTATTAAGAGCAGAATGCTGCAGCCGACTATTCTTTCGGTTTCTTTATTGACCATTATGGCATCTGCCGCTGTGGCCCCGGCGCTGGGTAAAATCAGGTTGGCTTTTCCGGGTGTCAATGAGACCCTGATTAAATTGGTGCTGACCTTGCCGCCGCTTTTGATAATCCCTTTTAGTTTGTTGACCGGCTGGCTGGTCTATCGGGTGAAAAAGAAGACAATTATGATAATCGGCCTGGTTATTTATACCTTAGCGGGTATCGGCGGAGGTTTTGCCCGGAACATTACCGAGCTTTTGGTTATCCGCGCTATTTTAGGTATCGGTGTAGGGCTGATCATGCCTTTATCCACAACCCTCGTCGGAGATTTCTTTGCCGGAGAAGCGCGCAGCAAGATAATGGGCTATGCTGTTTCGGTGCAGAATTTGGGAGGAGTCATCTTTCAAATAGCCGCGGGTTATCTGGCGGTGATCAACTGGCGTTATGCCTTCGGGGTATATTCCCTGGCGCTGGTTATTTTAGTCTTAATTGCGCTGTTTCTGCCGGAGCCTTTGCGCGCAGCGCCGAAAGAGGGGCAGAAATCCAAAGGAAAGCTGCCTTTAAAGGTATACGTTTGCGCGGTCCTGTGCGTATTCAACATGGTAGTATTTTATACCGTGCTGACGAACTTGGCCATATTGATTGAAAACGAAAGACAATTATTTGTCAGTCAAAGCGCTTTGTTTAAGGATAAGGAAGACCTCGGCCGGAATATCAAAGCCGGCACAATATCAGAAATTACCCGTGCGGCATTCAAAGACAATAATATAACATTATCGCCAAAGGCCTATGTTAAATTGGCAGAGGCAGAAAGAAATTGGGAGATAGTTGATCGAAATAAAAAATATATTGTTAAGAAAGAAGGCGATTTGCTGGTTATCCGCGTTGAGCGGCTGGGAAAGGCGGCGGTTGTCGGCTATCTGCTTTCTCTTTTGTCTCTGAGCGCTATGGTTTCCGGGATATTCTTTAACCGGATCATGGCGGCAATGCGCCGTTTCGCCGTACCTTTGGCTATTTTATTTATGGGTATAGGCTTTGGGCTGTTGGGCAATGCGCCGAACCTATTTATGATTTTTATGGCCATGATCGTCATCGGCTTGAATTTCGGCATCCTCCAGCCGTATATATTCCTGTTTGTGCAAAAATTCACTCCTCAAGATTCCCGAGCGCTGGGAATGGCGGTTGTCGGCAGCGCCATATTCTTAGGGCAATTTCTTTCGCCGATAGTCTTGGGGGTTGTTTCGGCTATCAGCGGGCAGGACTCCATATATTTCAAGTTCAATTTTTGCGCCGTTGCCGTGGGCGTTGCCGGATTGATCGGTTTGGCGCTGGCGCTGCGTCCGGTGAAGACGGCCCAGGTTTAAAAAGCGGGCTTCCAACATAAGGAGAAACGATATGGAAGAGAATAAAATAAATCCCCGGAGAAAAATAACGCCGCTAGGAATTAAAATTTTATCGTTAATATTAATTATCCCGTTTACCTATCTGTTTTCCTTTTATATTCAAACCGCGCTAACGTTAAGATTATCCGATGATAAAAAGATTGCGCTGGTCCAATTAGAGAAATACAAGGCCTTGAATATTCATTCGGTTGAAGACCTGGACAAATTTGCGGGAGAGGAATTAAGAAAAGCGACTCCCCGGATTTTAGCGGTGAGCGTGGTCATCGCGGTTCTTATCATCGGGTTATGGAGGCTTAAAAAATGGGCCTGGATAGGCGTAATTTCATATTCACTCATTGCCATCGGGTGGAATGTCGTTTGCCTTTTTCCGGGGGCCAGCGTAGTGAAGATATCCAAGCTTCCAGCCTTGATCATATCGGGCCTGGTTATTTATTATCTTACCCGGCCCAAAGTGAAGCGGTTATTCCAGGGATAGCAAGACTTTATCAAAAGGAGGATCCATGCTAAAGAAGATCGTTTTATCCGCTTCGGTATTTATTCTGATTGTCTGTGTCGGGAAGCCGCTGTTTGCCGAGGGGCCTGATGAAGAAGAAGGCGAAGGAGAAATGATCGAAAATAAGCTTACTCAGAATAAGGTAACCATAGAAGAACTTCCTATTGAGATCTCGATTAAAGAGAAAGTGGAGCAAGAGAGGCCAAAACCCGTTCTTCCCGAAGAGCCGGTTCTTATCCGCCGGATTAATGTAACGGGGGTAACAGCGCTTTCCCAGGCAGAGATTGCCGATATTATTTCTGATTTTCAGGATAAAGAACTTACCGGGAAAGATATGCAAAGATGCGCCGACCAGATCAGCGATGCCTATAGCCTGGGCGGTTATATTACTTCTTATGCCTATGTGGACTCTGTGAATTCCAATGAAGGGACTTTGGAGATAAAAGGCGTTGAGGGTAAGGTGGGAAATATAAAGATTGAGGGTAATAAGCATTTTTCCACCCGTATCTATGAGCAGAGAATCGGCTTGAAGGCCGGGGATATCTTTAATCTGAAACTGCTCAAGAATAACGTCTACAGAACCAGCAAGCATCCCGATAGGAAGGTTACCCCTAAGGTCCAACCGCAGGATACATTGGCAAGCACCGATGTTCTCATATCCGTAAAAGATAAGCTGCCGTTACACCTGGTAATCGATCATGACAACTACGGATCAGAAAGCATTCTTTATAAACGTTATAAGACTCTGCTGATCCATAATAATATTACCGGCCATGATGATACTTTGATTATCAAAGTCCAGCGGGCCGAGGCTGATGCCCAGAGGATAGACGATCTGGATTACTTTTTGCCGCTGAATAATAACTGGAAATGGGAATTTTATCTTATGCCTGCCAAAAGGGAGAATTATTACTATGGGAACCTTGAGGAGATAGACCTGGAGAAGAACGCCTATAAATGGTATACCTATTTCTACCAGACGATGTTCAGCGAGCCGAACCGCGAGCTTATTTTCAATTACGGATTTGTCCAGAAATTCATTCGTTTTTTCTGGGATTCCGGGCTTGGCGCGGGGCAAGAGACCGGTCAGGACAGGCACTGCGCGCTTCTCTGGGGCTTTGATTATTCGCGCAGCGATGACTACGGAACTTGGGTGGTGACGGAAGACGCGGAAAAAGGCATACCGAGAATGTTCGGCGGTTCCACGGCTGAGGATAATTCGACTACTGTCCGGGGCGCGGGCAGCAAATATTTCAAGAATAAGATGATTGTCGCGCGAAAGCAGAAATTATTCTGGGATATTGATCTTAATCTTAAAACGGGGGGGCAATATACCACGCAAGCCGTGGGCGGCGTAAATAGCTACGCCATCGGAGGTTATCAGGGCCTGGTTGACAACCGGGGATATCCGCGCGCGCAAATAGTCATGGATTCAGGTTATTCCTTAGCCGGCGGTTTTTCCTTTCCCGCCTATTTTATCTCCAAAAGCGCGAAGTTCCCTGCTTGTACTATCCCGGTTTATAAGAACTTGAAGATCTTTACTTTTATGGAGTATGCCAAAGGTTATAAACGCAGCCCTCAACCGGGCGATGATAAAAGAAAGAGTATTGCCTCGGCAGGATGCGGATTTCAATTAGCTATCCCCGAATACGGGCTGTCTACGCGTCTGGATATTGGCTGGATTCTGGATCATAAAGTGGCCAAAGACGGCACGCATCACCACGTCTTGTACAAGGTTACCAAGACTTTTTAAATTTTCCTTAATTTCCGGCTGACTCTTATGAAGAGATTAGTAAAAATATTGCTTAACCCTGATGCGATCACGGATGAGCGCGCAGAGGAGGCTTATCGGCAACAGGTCAAATGTTTAAAAAAAGTCTGGCATGATGATACCTACGGGCTGGAACGGATATTGCGTTTATTCCTCTGCATCATCCAGTTTATTTTCCCCATCCTTTTGATCCGGGATATTTTTGGCAGGATGGAGACTACTTCCCGCAAGCTTGCCGTAGAATTCTACACCGTAATTAAACTGCTGTTCCCGCTTTTGGTCTTGATTTTCGGGTTGTATCTCTCTTATTTTGTTGTTTTGATCGTCATCTTTTTGCTTTGCGAAACAATTTTTCATATCTTAAACTTAATTTTTTTGCAGGATATCCATGCGATCACCGTTTCCTACCACCGCTCTTTTTTATTACTTTTCTTAAATTATATTGAAGTGGTCATGGATTTTGCGGTCATATATTTGCATTTTGACCTTTTAAGCGAGAAATTATCTCATCTGTCGGCGGTATATTTTAGCCTGGTAGTCAACACCACCGTCGGATTCGGCGACATATATCCGAAAAGCGCCGGGGGGCAGCTGGTGGTGATGGCGCAGCTTTTGGTCTGTGTTTTATTTATTATCCTCTTTATCAACTATTTTTCCCAAAAGGCGCAGAAATGAAGCAAGCGTTTTTTTTAGACGGGATTCGTCGGCTGGCGTGTACGCTAATTTTTAGCGTATTTCTTTTAACACCCGCACGGGCGCTTTTTTGTGTTGACATTGAAGATGACCGTTCACAGTTTATGGAGACAACACGGGAACAGGCCGATACTTTTGAGGATATTGAAGACGTCTTCTTTGATGCCGAGCTTTCCGATGAAGAATTGCTTGAGATACTGACTCAGGCGCCGGAGCCGGTTGCGTCCAAGACAGCCGAGGTCAAGCGTAAGCAAGAACTCATCGAGCAACAGCGCTTGGAGCAGGAACAAGAAGCTGCGGCGCTTAGAGCCCAAAAAGAGCAGGTACGTCTTGCTTTAGAAAAACAGCGCCGGGAGGAACTCGCCCGCCAAGAAGAAGAACTCAAGACGCGCCAGGCACAGCTTGCCGCAGAAAAAGAGCGCCTTGCCAAAGAAGCCGCTGCCAAGAAGGCTGAAGAAGAGAAGCAGCGCCAGGCACAGCTTGCCGCAGAAAAAGAGCGCCTGGTTGAAGAAGCCGCAGCCAGAAAGGCGGCAGAGGAACAGAAGCGAATCTCCCTAGAGAAACAACGTCAAGAAGAAACAGTCCGCGAAGAGGAGCTTAAGCGGCGTGCAGCCGAGCTGGCGGCAGAAAAAGAGCGCCGAGCCAAAGAGGCGGCTATCCAGCGAGCAGAGAAAGAAACGCAAGCCCGGCGTATAAAAGAGCTCGCCGAGCAAGAGCGTTTAGAAAAGGAAGCTGAGGCTTTAAGGGCCAAAAAAGAACAGGAACTTCTGGCTAAACAAAAAGAAGAGCGAATCTTAGCCCAACAGAAAGAAAAGCAGCGCCAGGCCGAGCTTGCCCGCAAGGAAGAAGAGCTAAAGGCGCGCCAGGCGCAACTGGCCGCAGAAAAAGAACGCCTGGCTCAAGAGGCTGCTGCGAGGAAAGCCGAAGAAATTCTAAAACCCGCCCCAGTTGAAGAAGGCCCTTCTAAGGCGGCTTTAGCTAAGAAAGAAACCCCGGGTAAAGAAGAATCTGTCAAATATGTTCCCGCTCCCAAAGAAACCTCTAAACGCAAGAGCGTTACCCTTAAAGAATTAAAGGAGATACTTGATCTTAGCAGCCGGCAGATCGAGCGCCTGCGCCCGATTATGCAGGAGAAAGCCGGAAAACGCAAAGAATTGCTTAAGAAATATGCCGGCCGGGGAGAACAAGCGATTGGTGCCATGAGGAATGAGCTTAACCTTTTTCAGAAATATTACGACGATATGTATTCTCATATTCTTACGGAAGCGCAGTTCGATCATTATATGGATTTGCGCAGCGAACTAAAGCGCAAGTGAAAGAATAGAATTCTCTAAGAGGTAATCGAGAATGAAGCAATTCCATATCCTAAGCGTGTTTCTAATCGCCTCAATTATTGCCGGTAATACCGCCGCAGTTTCATTAGCAGCTGAAATAATTTATATTGAGGGTAACGTCCAGGCGCAGTCGGCCGTAGAAAAGGCCTGGGGGAAAGCCGAATTAGGGATGCCGCTTAATATCGGAGACAGCGTCAGGACCGCGCGGCGTTCGAAAGCGGATATTCTCGTGGATAAAGAAAATAAGCATACGGTGAGAGTCGAGGAGCAGACCCTGGTGGTTTTGAATTCCACTTCTCCGGGCCAGATAAATAAGATAGACCTTTCTAACGGTAAGGTCTTTGCGGACGTCGAGATGATGAAGGAAGGGATGACTTTTGAAATCAGCACTCCCAGCTCAACCGCCGGGGTAAGGGGTTCGGGTATGGGTGTAGAGAGCAACAGGGATAGGGATGAGTTTGCCGCCTTTAAGGATAATGTTTACCTGAAATCCTATGACCAGCAGAACAACCTGATTGCCGAGACCACTATTCCGGAAGGGTTCAAAGCGGGCGCCGACAGATTTGAGGGGCCGGGTGAGATTACGCGATTAAGCGACGCAGATAGGGAACGCTGGAATGAAGTCCGGCAAGATTTAACTCAACGCGCGCAAGGCGGGTCTGCCGGCGATGAAGAAAAGGCCGAAGAACTGCAGATGCAGGAGCTTGCACAATTTGACGAAATTTCCAGGGTAATCGAGACAAACTTAGAGAAGATCAATGAAGTCAAGGATCAAATACGCGAGAATATCACAGAGGAGAGAATTCAAGGCTGCATAACAATAGTTGAAGAACTTATTGAGGATTACCTGCCGCAATAATAATTTTTTGCATAAGTTTTTCTTGACAATTGACACGGATACAATTAAAATAACCATATCGTTTAAGCGCCGGATTAAGAATTTTTAGCGAGGCAGTATCTGGTAATTAAAAAGGAGACGGAGCGATGAAGAAGTTTCTGATTTTGGGCTTTATTTTAATCGCGTTATTAATTTTTAAATATACTATCGCGCTTTCACCCGTAGGGGAAGTAGTCTTTATTGAGGGCAATGTTCAAGTGCAGAGTATCATCGGAAAAACCTGGAAGAAAGCCGAATTAGGGATGCCGCTTAATATCGGAGACAGCGTCAGGACCGCGCGGCGTTCGAAAGCGGATATTCTCGTGGATAAAGAAAAT
>JBFZAQ010000010.1:0-3440 GCA_041308885.1 Candidatus Omnitrophota bacterium
GCCGTTATTAAATTAAAGTTTGATCAATGTCCAAGATCGCGGTTGTGGGGGCCGGCGTAGGCGGGTTGGCAACGGCGGCCCGGTTGGCCCATAAAGGCCATCAGGTAACTGTGTTTGAAAAGCTTCCCCGTTGCGGCGGCCGCAATAATATCATCGCCGACCGCGGGTTTAAGTTTGACACCGGTCCGTCTTTTGTTTTGATGCCGGATTTTTTTGAAGAGGTCTTTGCTTCCTGCGGCCAAGACCTGCGTTCGCGCCTGACCCTGCGGGTTTTAGAAACCAGCTATAAGATATTCTATCCTGATCAAACCTCCGTTGTCATTTATCGGGACAGTCAAAAAACCAAAGCCGAGCTGGAAAGGATAGAGCCCGGCGCCAGCCGCGCTTACGACGCATTCATTGAAGAAACCAGGCGCATCTACGCCAAAGTCCGCCCTTTGTTGTATTCCTGTTTCACTAAAAAAGACGCGTTGCGGCCGGCGTACTGGCCGCTTATCCGCGATATTCGGACCCTGGAATCATATTGGCATCTGGCCTCGCGTTTCTTTAAGAGCGAGAAGCTGCGTTACGCTTTTACCTTTGAGGCGATGTTCATCGGGGTTTCGCCTTTTTCCGCTCCGGCTTTTTACAGCGTCATTACTTATGCCGATCACGTCCAAAAGATCTATCATCCTATGGGCGGTATGTATATGATCCCGCAGGCGCTTCAACAGCTGGCCCAGGAGAACGGGACTGAATTTTTATTTTCCGAGCCGGTGACCAAGATCGGCAAGGCTGACGGCGGAATTGAGCTTAAGACTGCGCGCGGTTCCCAATTGTTAGACCGGGTAGTGGTAAACGCGGATTTCTCCGGGGCGCAAACCGATCTTTTAGGCCGGCGTATCCCCCGGTACGATTATTCCTGCTCGGTTTTTTTGCTTTATTTGGGGTTGCGGTCTAAGGTCAGAGGCTTAGCTCACCATAATCTTTTTTTCTCCCGGGACCTGGTTAAGAATTTAAGGCAGATCTTTGGCGGGGCCGCCATTCCCGAGGATCCCTCTTTTTATATCCACGTTCCGACCGTAACCGACCTTTCGTTAGCCCCTGCAGGCAAAGACATTGTCTATGTGTTGGTTCCGGTGCCTAATTTAAGCCGGCCTTACACCGACGGCCCGGGATGGGAAGAAGCCATCCGGGCGTTGGTTTTTAATACGGTGCGCCGGCAGTGCGGATTTAACCTTGAGCCGGAAATAGAAGTGGAGCATCGGTTCTACCCTGAAGATTTCATTTCCAGATACTCGGTAAAAAACGCCGCGACTTTCGGACTGGCCCATACCTTATTGCAAAGCGCTTTCTTCAGGCCCCCCAACCAAGACTTGCGGATGCGCGGCCTATACTATGTCGGCGCCAGCACTCAACCCGGCGGCGGGCTGCCGGTGGTGATTGCCGGATCGCGCGTAGTCTCCGACCTGATAACCGAGAGATAAAAATTATTGAGTTTGGGTTAGGCCTTTAATGGCGTTTAAGACCGCGTGCATTACGCTGTCCGGGGTGGAAGCCCCGGAGCTAACGCCTATTGACGCGGCATGACGGAACCAGCGTTTTTGCAGTCCGCGCTCTGACTGAACCCAGTGTGTCCGGGGGTTAAGCGCGGATGAAATTTGGTAGAGGCGTTTAGTGTTAGCGCTGGTTTTCGAGCCGATGATAATAATAATATCGTTAGCCTGGGCCATCTGGCGGATTTCTTCTTGGCGCAAAGCCGTGGGCCGGCAGATAGTATTAAAGAATTTTACTTCTCCGATATGCTTGCGCAGCCGGCCGACGATGAATTCCACTTTTTTGATATCCTGAGTCGATTGCACCACTACCGCGGCTTTGGGGATTCGTTTAAGCAGCTGCGGCCTAAGGTCGGCATTGGTTCCGATGACTAGGGCTTTTGTTTTTAGCTGTCCGACAATCCCCCGTACTTCATCGTGGCTCTTATCGCCGACAACGATTAGGGTGTATTTTCTTTTTTCCATAGAATGAGCGATGGAGTGGATTTCTTTGACCATCGGGCAAGTGGCGTCCACGATGTGGTAACCGAGTTTCCGGGCCCGGGCGAAAGTCGCGAGAGAAGCCCCGTGCGCCCGCATCAGCAGGATGGTATTTTTGACGCGGCTAAGCCGCGCGACTTTTTTTATACCGCGTCGTTGGATTTGCCTGACCACCTCTTCGTTGTGCACGATATCGCCCAGCATAACTACCGGCCGGTTATCTTGGGCGGTTTCATTGGCGATAGTTAACGCCCGGCGCACCCCGAAACAGAAACCCGCAGATTGAGCAACATTTATTTTCATGGTTTATCTTTAGTTAGCACGGACCAAGCGAGAGCTAGTTTTTTGTTAAGCGGTACGCAGGCTCGCCGAGTCCAAACGTCATAATTGTTATTTTCAATGCTGGTTAGAATCTCCCCGTATATTTTGTGCATCAGGCGGGCCACCCTGCGGCAGGAATGGTCGCTAATCCGGGATATCCCCGGAGCGCTTTGGGTGTAATAGCCGCGGGCCCGCTCGATCTGAAACTGGAGCAGTTTTTTTAACGCGGGAGTCACTGTTTGAGCTGTACTGATCTCCTCGGTAGTTGTGCCGAACCGGATTAATTCGTCTTGAGGCAGGTAAATCCGTTGGCGTTGGGCGTCTTCTTTAATATCCCGGATAATATTGGTTAATTGCATGGCTATTCCTAAGGCTACGGCTTGGTCCTGCGCGCCATCCAGGGTTGAGTCGAATATTCTAAGCATGATCAATCCGATCACTCCGGCAACCTTGTAGCAATAAGGATATAGTTCAGCAAAAGAGGCGTAGCGGGTTTTGGTCAAGTCTTGGCTTATGCCGCTGATTAATTCCCTAAAATATTCCTGGGGCAGGCTGTATTGGCGCAGAGTATCGCGGAACGAGGCTAAGAGCGGATCATCCAGAGGCCCTTGGCCGAATGCCGCCTTGATAGCGGCTTCAATCTTAGCCAAAGCGGCCGCCGGGTCGGATGAGTTCGGGAAATCCACTGAATCGTCGCTTAAGCGGCAGACGGCATAAATTGAGTAAGCGGCCCGGCGTTTCTCCCGGGGCATAAAGAGTGACGCGAAGTAGAAAGTTTTGGCGTGGCGCTTGGTGATAGCGGCGGCTTGGGCGTATCCGGCGGCCAGCTTCTTTTTGTCGGCGGCGGTAGTCATCAATATATTCTATCGCGGCAGCAGGGCTTGTCAAGGACCGTGTCCGTTCGGCGTGTCCGTTCGGCGTAATTATACTTTTCAATTGGCGTGAATAAGGGTAAAATGAAAGTATGATATCGGATTATATGAAGGTTTTAGTGATTGCGGGTTGCCTGCCGATAGTATTAAGTTTTTTTCCTCCGATTCGGATTTATCGGCAGGGGCGGGCCCTGGCGGCGACTTTGTTTCTGGTCGTGTTAATCTTTGGGGT
>JBFZAQ010000011.1:0-14927 GCA_041308885.1 Candidatus Omnitrophota bacterium
CTCGCTACCGACCAGGAGCAAACCATTGCGGTTATCTCTGATACCTTCGCGCAAACTTTTGGCACCTTCATGCAGGCATTACTTTTGGTGGAGGGAGTGGAGGAGATTAAGATTGCGGCGGTTTCTTCTTCCGCCCGCACCCGTCCGGACAAAGTTACGCCTACGGCCGCTGAATTTAATGCAGCATTTGCCGGGATCAATCCTGCTCATTGGGCTGTCGTAGATTCAAGGGTGAGCGATGAGGCGATTAAGGTATTGGATAAAATGGATGAATATAACACCGCCCGTTTCTTAGAGACTTTAGTTTCTACCGGTTATGTTAGATCTCCTCCGCAGGAGCTATTAGATAACAACTCTCTCTTAAATGATATCTTTAGCCGTGTTTATGGCGTAGTTTATGTTGATGCTGATCATCAAACCTGGCTTCTCATTGCCCCGGATCAATTAACATCCAGCAACTATGAAATTTTAACTACTTTTATCCATGAATCAGTCGAAGCCTACTTAAGAAGTACCGGCGTGTCGATTGTCGAGGCTCACGCAAGAGCGTTGGCCGCTGAACCAATCAGTCGGCATCCGGGCGAAACTATAGCAATTAATAACCTTTCGGTCCTGGTAAATAACCTCGAGCTTGTGGTTTCAACGATCCTTTTAACTTATGGCCATCAGGCGATGAGGGCGCAATTGGATTGTGTAAATGCTTCAGGAGAAAATGCCGCCAGCGTTGAAATAAAATCTATCGGGCATCATTACTGGGAAGGGAAGGTCAATTTAAGCAATCCTGGATTATATCGGTGTACGATTACCGCCTGGGATGATGCTCTGTTATTGTGGTTAGCCGACACCGGTAAGAAGGCGCAGGGAGTAAGCTCTGAGCGTGACAAATTACTTTTAAAGAGCGAAATATTGGAAGGTATTAGATTATTAGATGAGATGTCGGCATTGTATAAAGACGTATTTGTTGAAGAAGATATTGTTGTGTTGGTTGATCTCGTTGCCCAGTTGCAGTTAGCCCACCAGGATACAGAGGATAGTTTTATCAAAAAATTAAATGTAGTTTTAATGGATGGCCGTATTCATAGTTTAGCCTTAAAATATCCGGTTTATAATCGTTACCACGCAGAAAGGCTGAATTTTGAGGTTGAAGTTAATTATAACCAGGGCAATATTTTATCAACCGATGAGCGGACATATCAGCAAAAAAATCAAGATAAGGCTGATTATGAATCCGCTGCCTGGTATGAATTTTTCCCGCGTTCTTTCGGCGGGTTTAAAAACCGTAAGCGGATGGAAGAAATGTTAGATTATATCGCGGGAATGGGCTTTACGGTCATTTATCTACCGCCGATTCATCCGATCGGCCTGACGAACCGTAAAGGAAAAAATAATGCTCTTAGCGCAGGCAAGGATGATCCGGGTTGCCCGTGGGGAATCGGTGACAGCCGGGGAGGACATAAAGCGATTGATGAAGGCTTAGGCACCTTAGATGATTTTGAATGGTTCCTGGCGGCAGCTCGCGAAAGAGGCTTAGAGGTAGCGATGGATTTTGCCCTGCAGTGCTCACCTGACCATCCTTATGTTGAAGCGCATCCGGAATGGTTCTATCGTTTACCTGACGGAAGGATCCGCTACGCGGAGAATCCACCCAAACGTTACGAAGATATCCATCCTTTTAATTTCTACCCGGAAAATGAAGCGGTGCGTAAAGCCATGTGGAATGAATTATTAAGCATTGCTTTGTTCTGGAGAAAAAACGGAGTAAGGATATTTAGGGTGGATAATCCGCATACAAAGCCTTTCGGTTTCTGGGAATGGATGATCGCACAGGTACTAAAGCAGTATCCGGATGCATTATTCCTGGCGGAGGCTTTTACTTACGACGGGATAAAAATGCAGCTCTTAAAGATCGGTTTTGATCATACCTATACCGATTATCCGTTTAAGGTGCGTGACGGTAAAGATGAATTACAAAGATTTATGTCTTGGTTGACCGGCCCTGCGGTTACTCCTTTTGGACGCGGACAACTCTGGTGTAATACCCCGGATATCCTGGTGAATGCCCTTTGGTGGAAAGGAACAGAGCATTTTACGGTTTACGCGGTATTAGCCGCGACCCTTTCATCGGTCTGGGGAATTTATGGCCCGGCCTATGAACAGTTAAATAATCAGCCGATGCACGGAAATCACGAAGAGTTGGTGGATAATGAGAAATACGAGATTAAGGAATGGGACCTGGCTAAAAATCCAAATATCGCTTCCCGGATTGCCGCGATCAATCAGGCGCGTAAGAATAATCCTGCCTTGCGGATTTACGGCAACCTGCGTTTTCTGCAGACCGATAATCCTAATGTTATCGCTTACTACAAAGTTACTCCGGATAAATCAAATGCGGTTATCGTGACGGTTAATCTTAATCCGGACCAGGAGCAATGGGCTAAAATTAATCTGCCGCTTGGAGAATTTGGATTGAATGCGGGGGATAGATATCAGCTTTATGATGAGCTTAACGATCAAAGCTATCCGATGGATAATGATGAGCTTCTGGTGGCCCTAAGCCGTCCGGTGGGCGGAACCCCGGCGCACATTTTTAGTGTCGTAGAAAAGAAAGCACTTTCTGCGCCGGAAGAAAATCAAGCTGTTTCGGCTACAATCAATTGCTCTGTTATTCCGCTTTTAGCCTTGGGCGCCGCCGCGGCTTTTGGGCCGCAGGCGATCACCTGGATTTCCTATAATCTTAATTTAGTATTCGGCCTGCTGTTTGCTGTATTTGCATTAGCGGTTATCTATCCGCTTCCCGGATATCCTTGCGCTATTGATACTGCTTCAAGGAATATAACTGATAAAGTAAAACAAGCCTTAAATGCTTGCAAAGGAGGCCGGATCAGAATAGATACTTTAGCCAGCCTGGCTGGAGTTGTTGAATCAGATATCGCGGGGACGCTTTCAGCACTCAATATCGCCAGAAAGCAAAACCTTGGCTTCCGTATACCCTGGGGAGGTCTAAAAGATTATTTATATTCTATGGATGAAGAAAATGTTTATCGGCCGCAGGCATGGAGAGATGATTATGAAGATGAAAGCGAGGAATTATACAGGTTAAGGAGACTGGCTGAGGAAGGTGATTCTCTCCGGGAAATCTTTGAAAAGACCGGATTGACCCGGGAAGGGATTCTGGCCGCCTGCGATGAGCAGCGCCATCTCAGGAATTATACCGTTGATTACCGGATCTCCGGCGGGCGTTTATCTAAAATAAGCCGCTATGGGCATGGTATGTATTGTTCCGTGGTGCCGCTCTTAGCCCTCGGCGCAGCGGCAATATTTGGGCCGGGAATCCTGGCTTGGATAAGCAATAATTTAGCTTTAGCCATCGTTCTGGGGTTAGTCATTGTTTACCTGATTATTTATATATTATGGCCCCCACGTTTTCCTGAAGAAGAATCGCCAATTACTCATAATGTCAGGCCGGCCTCATATTCCACCGTAGACCCCGGTGCAAGGACAAGAAATATCCTTAGCCAGTTGAGCCAAGAAAACATCGAGGTCGCATTCTTGCTGGCTTGCTTTGAGGATGATAGTTGGCAGGTGCGGGCTAAAGCAGCCGAAGTTGCCGGACAGCGCGGCATACAGGAGGCCGTAGAGATATTAATAAGGTTGACCGGCGATATTGATTTGTATGTGCGTCAGATAGCTTACGAAGCGTTGAATAAACTTGGAACTAATAAAGTAAAAGCAGCGATGGCGGCTTTAAGTAGCGATGATAGGAGAATGCGTACTGCCGCGGCAGAGGAGTTGGGGCGCCTCGGAGCAGAAGCAAAAGACGCCCTGTCTTTATTGGAGCAGGTTTTAGCCGCTGAACCTTATGAATACCAGGAAGATGATTTCTCGCTGGAAAGATGGGAAAAGATTAAAATTACCAGGACTAATTACGCGCGTACAGCGATAAGTGAAGCGATCGGTAAGATAAAAGCAGCCTTGGCAGCTAGTACTCGCACTCGTCCCGGTAAATCTACTCCTGTGGTTGCTGAATTTACTGCGGCATTTAACGGCATTAACCCGCAGAACTGGGCGGTTGTTAGCTCCGACTATACTTTAGAAGTTGTTAAGGTTTTAGGTCAGATTGGCCAGCAAAATGCCGCCCGCTTCCTGAAAACTTTAGCTTCAGCCGGCCATGTCCGGGCTCCTCCGCAGAAGCACTTAAGCAGCAATCCTCTCTTAAATAATATCTTCTCTAGAGTCTATGGCGTAGTTTATCTTGACCAGGCCGGCCAATACTGGATCTTCATTGCTCCGGATCTCTTAGTCGCTAATCATCCTGAAACCCTTACCACCTTTATCCATGAAGCAGTCGAAGGCTATTTAAGAAGTACCGGGGTTGATGCCGAAGCGGCGCACCAGAGTGCGCTGATCATCGAAAAGCAAAATCCCTGGGCATTTAAGAATCCTTCCAAAGCTTTCTTAGGTATTCGCTCAATGGGGATCTTTGCCCCGCTATCCTACTGGCGCAGTGCTTCTGACTGGGGTATCGGTGATTTTGACGTATTAGGCAAGGTTGTGGAGTTTGCCAAAAAATTAAAGCAATCGGTTATTCAGCTGCTTCCGCTTAACTATCCGCTGGGAGATAATTCTCCTTACAATATCGCCAGTAATTATTTCTTTGATCCGGTTTATCTGGGTGTGGACCGGATGTTTGCCTTTTTAGGCATCGCTCCGGCTAAAAAATCCAGAATGCTTAAGCCTTTCGGCAATGGGATAAAGTGGTTGAATTCCAAAGGCGAAGAGAAAAGCGTAAACGATGAAGCCCGCGCCTTAAAATATAAACTGTTGACCAAAGTTTTTGCTTATTTCCGTTTCGGAGTATTAAAAGATGATTATGAAAGGATCGCGCATTACATTATCGGCAGGAGTGGAGAGCTTTATACGGATTGCGATTTACCTTTAGTGGCCAGATTTAAAGCTTATTGTCAGGAGAACCGCTCCTGGCTGGGCGACCATCTGGTTTATTTTGCGCTGGCTAAAGAATTGGGTAATTATGATTTCCGCCAGTGGCCGCAAAGAGAATTAGCTTTACGTAACCCCGAGGCGATCGCCCAGGCAAAGTGGCGCTTGCAAGATGAGATAATCTTTGAAGCTTTCATCCAGTGGCTGCTTACTGAGCAGCTGTGCGCATTAAACCAGGAATCTCAAAGTGGCAGTTTCCTGGTCGACCTGATGCTGGATCAGCCGTTTGCTTTCGGCTACGCTGATGTCTGGCTGCACATGGATGCTTTTGTCATTAATCCTAAAACCTTAAAACGCGATTTAACTCAAGGCGCCCCGCCGCACAGACTCGATATCCCGCAGCACTGGCAATTTACCATTTTGAATTTCGCTAATCCGGCGGCCAAGCAGCTGCTTTTAGAGCGCCTGCGTTTCTTATTGCAATTCTGCTCGATTTTAAGGATTGACCATTTACTCGGTTATTACCGGGTTTATGCTATGTCTGAGGATACCGGCTGGGAGATGACCCTTGTAAACATGGGGGTTTGGAGTGATATCGAAAAGATCTTGGCCGATGATGTAATGCCGCTTGAGCAGAAGAGGGAGCAAATCTTCAGTTTAATTATGTCAGGCTTGCAGAGTAAGTTGCCAGCCTCGATCTGGGAGGCTTTAACCAAGGATGGCCGCCTGCGCCATGGACATGTAGTTTTAGCGGCCAGGCGCGAATTTACTCCGGGCGATTACTCCTTGCAAAATCAAGGATGGTATTCGCAAGGTTCAAGCGAGCACGCTCAGGAGCTGATCTATAGCATGCTTAATCCCAGTGAATACGGCACCTGCGATTACCTGACCAAGATTATCGAGCAAAAGACCATGTTCCTGCAGCCCACCGATAGTATCCGGGTAGGTTATTTCACTTTAGGTTTAGGGGAAGAAATTATCTCTGTATTTATGGAGGAGGCGCAAAGCCAGGGCAAGGTTTTAGTGCTTGAAAACTTAGGCATGGTACCCAAAGAGGTTGATGTTTCGTTAGAACAGTTCAGGGCCTGCGCCTTCCAACCGTTGTATTTCGGTTACCGTCATTTAGTAAACCTTAACGAAAAGAAGTATTGGTTTGATGCGATTAACCCCTGGGATTATGTCTGTTTTGCGATCCATGACAGCGTAACTTTACGCTGCTGGTGGGAAGGTGAGGGCGCTTTAGCTGACAGTAAGTATTATCTTAATCCGGAGGCCAAGGAAAGAATCATCGCTTGGCTTAGAGAAAAGGGTTATTTAGCTTGGGATGCGATAGTCGATCCGGAGTATATGGATGAGGCTTTGCAGGAAGCTTTGTTGGCATCAGCGGTTGATGCCAACGCCTCGATGGCAGTATTAATGATGCCGGATGTTTTTGGTTCCGGGGAAGAAGGGGTGATCAATATCCCCGGGAAAACCGGTTTCTGGACCGCACGTTCTCCGGTTACGATTGAAGATTTAATTTCCGCCGCCGATGATAACCTGGCGCAGGAAGTCAGTCAGGCGGCTATCCGGACGGTAGTTTTATTAAGAAGATTAGCCGGCATAAGGCAAAGGGATTCATTCCCGCAGCAGGTTGATTGGTTAGATAGCAACTATGTTCACGTTATATCCAGCCAGCCGTTAATGGGGCCGGGTTCTAAACAAATTCGCTTTGCGGGCGAAGCATTCTTGATTGATGTGACCGGATATAAATGGGTGCAGTCAGCAACCGTGGTTTTGCATGACGGCAGAAGGTTCCAGATGCAGCCGGTGGCGGCGAATCTTCCGGATGGCTTAGTTTGGTTCCGTGCCGTGCTGACGGTCGATGAGTCATTGCTGGGGGTGCACGGTTATTATATCGAGCTGAATAATGAACGCAAGACTGACGATTGTTATTTGATCGGTATGCCGCAGGATACCGAAGCTAATCCGCTCTCTGATAATTACGGGATAGCCGTGGTGAAAGCCCGGGCGGCTGTCCAAGCGGCTGCTTTATTGGTAGGAAGTGTTTTTAAGATAACCGTAGAAGAGGCAGGGGAATTATCAAGCCGGAGTTATTTTGTTCCTTTGTATGTTACTAAAACGGAAGGCCAAAATGAATTTTCCGCGGTTAGCGTATTAGAGAATCTGGCTTCTTTAGCCGGCGGATTAGGCGGTTGGTTTAAAGAGCAGCGCTGGTTTGTGGATAAGGGCAAGAATATCGTTAAAGTAGAATTAGCCGATTATTTTGCCTGGGAGGTTACGCAGGATGCGGCCGAAGATATTCAAGGTCTGCCTGATCAGTTTCGTTTCACCCGCCAAGGATTAGTTTTGGTGTTTGCCGAACCGTTAAATGTATATTACCGGATGATTACCCAGCAGATGGCTTTATCTTCCGAGATTACCACTGCAGGAGGAAATGTTATTGAGTTTAAGGGTTTCCGCGAGAAGGAATCCTCCGATTTAGTCACGATTGCTAACGCTAAATCCGGCGGACTTTCATCATCTAATATTTTGATGCCGGTAGTCGAAGGCGAGTACGAAGGGTTATTCAAGACTTATAAGCAGGTGACGATTAATCCGGAGGCGCAGTTATACGCGGCCTTGGCTCAAGGCGGGTATACCGGGATCCCGGCTTTAAGCGGGACCGTAATCTACCGTTTAGGAGAGGAAAGCATTCCTTTAGCCCTATATATAGGTAAGATTAAGGGCCCGGGTGACGGCGGGGCAATTCCCTGGTCATGCCTGGATAAAGTTTTGGGTGTAAAGGCGAATAAAGCAACGAGGGGAGTTATCCAGGATACCTTGGCCCGGCTTAAGAATATGGCTAAAACGCTGGCACAATTCCATATCGTCCTGGCTAAACAAAAAGGTGAACGTTTCGTGCCTGAACTTTCCACTGAGCAAAAAAGAAAACGCTGGGTAGAGGTCGGAGTTGAGAATTTCGATAAAGGCGTAGCGTTATTGGAGCAGAACGAGTCTGAAGCTTTACGTGAATTTGGCAGGGCGCTTAGACTGCGGCAGGAAGAGTTTTACGCGGCTCTGGAGGCGATTGTCGCGGACGCAGAGCTGGTAATGGGGCGTATTCACGCCGATTTCCATATGGGCCAGGTGCTGCCGGATGAGGAAGGCAATTATTACATTATCGATTTAGAAGGGGAGCCTCTGGCGCTGCCGCAGGAGCGCTGGGATAAGCGCAGCCCGCTGCAGGATGTGGCAGGCGGAGCCCGTTCCTTCGGATACATTATGCACTTAATTTATGCGATTAAGGCCGGTTACATCACAGGCAGCGATATCGGCCAGTTGAATAAATCTGAAATAAAATACCGTGCTTCTGCGGATTTCGTCAATCAGCCCAAAGCCGCCCTGGTCAAGCAAACTACTTCTTTAGCAGGGCAATTTGTGGAAGCCTGGATCGAGGGTTATTTAGAGGCTCTCGAGCAGGCGGAGATGACTGGGATTATTATCGCGGATGGTTATTCAAGAGAGCGTGCGGCTAAAGTTATCCGCGCTTTTATGCTGGTCAAGGCATCCTACGAAATTGTTTATGAGTTAAGTATGCGGCCGGGGATCGGTATGGAGTTGGTGCCGGTTGAAGGAATTCTTACTCTATTGGAACAAAGTGCGCCCTCCGCCCGTACCCGTCCGGACAAAGTTACGCCTACTGCCGCTGAATTTAACGCAGCATTTGACGGTATTAATCCGAATGATTGGTCAATCGTAGATGCCAGCTATAGTGATGAAGCAATGAAAGTATTAGATAGAATGAATGAAGAGCCTGCTGCCAGGTTCCTGGAAACTTTAGCCTCAACCGGTTATGTCAGAGGACCTCCGCAGGCCTTATTAGACAGCAATCCTCTCCTGAATGATATTTTCTCAAGAGTCTTTGGTGTAGTTTACATTGATCAGTCCGGCCAAACCTGGATCTTCATCGCTCCCGATCAATTAACCGCCAATAATCCCGAAACCCTCACCACTTTTATCCATGAATCAGTGGAAGCCTACTTAAGAAGCACCGGTGTTGCGCCTGAAGAGGCGCATCAGATGGCCTTGGCCGTTGAATCTATCAACCGCTACCCGGGTGAAACCGCAGTGATTAATAGCTTATCGGTTGCAGTAACCAATAAGGTACTTTTCTTGATGCCTTTTAACTCCCTGAATTCATCAGGTATAGCTTCGGGGGTTTTCCATTTCGGCCAATTTATTTTAGCCAGCATACTTAATACCTGCGAGGATACCGAAGTAAAAATCATGCCTATTGATGCGCAAGCGCCGCGGTTGGATTCAACTCTTACGGCTAACATAAAAGAATTTTCACCCAATCTTATTTTGCTCTCTGTTTATGATTTAAGGTTAAGAGCGCACATCGATTTTATTCAAAACTTGCGCTTGATTGTCCCTGAAGCTTTTATCGGCGTGGGCGGAAGAGCGCCGACGGCTAATTTGAATAACGCCATATGCCTGGAGGCGGATTTTCTGTTTAGGGGCGCAGCAGAAAAAGCGATTATTCCTTTGGTAACAGCTTTTAAAGGCAAGAAAAGAAATAGCCTGGTTGATTCACTCAGCCTGGTAGAAGCCTTGCAGGAATTTGAAGGCTTATGGTTTAGGAGTATTTTGGGGACCGTATCCGGTAGATTCCAGGAGGTAGTGAAGGCGGATCAAGAAGATCTTGAACTGGCTCCTTGGGATTGGGATCTTTTAAAAGATATTTATAACCAGCTGGACGATGAAGACACGGGGGAATTATTCCTGATTATTAGCAGGTATTGCCGTGGCAAATGTACTTATTGTGCGGTACAGGATGTGGATACGGGTTGTTATGTAACGATGAATTTCCCGGAGGCTATCCGCCGGCTGGAAGTGATACAAGCCAAGATTCAAGAAGGAGTCTTGCCGCGCAGGTTCAGCGAGATAAGATTAGACGCCGATAACGACTTTTTTGCCGGACATAGCCAGGAAGAAATAATTGATTTCTTTAAGCTCTTTGAAGTTCGCTGCCCTAAGTTGCGTATCTCTAGGATACAGACCCGTTGCGATACTGTGCTTAAGCTCTCTGATGAGGCATTAGAATGGATCAGTAGGCATGAGGTGACTCTGATTTTCGGGGTGGATTATTTCAATGATTATGATCTGCGCCGGACCAGGAAAGGCTATAGCATGTCTACGGTATTTAAGGCTATCGCCAGGCTTAATCAATTCCAGGTACGCTACTATTCTTATGAGATGTTTACTACTCCCTGGACTAATCCGGGAGATCTGGTGACTGCCCAGGCAAATCTTCTTTCGATTAAATTATCCAGTCCCGGACTAGCGAGAAACGATATTGATCCGCCGATCCATTTAGTGATCGTACAGCCTTCTTCGCAACTTTATAAGCAGATGCAGCAGGATTCTACCCGAGGCTGCTTGATTATGCATGACAGCCTTAAGATCGATCCGGTTACTGATTCATCAAGTGAAGCAGCAGGTGATTTTACGGTAGGCCTTGTTTATCCCAGGGAGCGCCTGACTTTACGCATGCTTTATGAAGCCTCCGGCTTTGCCGAATATTTTGGGCAATCAGAAGATACTTATATGGGGGATTCACTGCAATTAATTCGGCTTTTATATAACGGTTTGGATTTAGCGAATGTTATCTATAACGATTTAAGGCTTAATTCTGCGCAAGCAGCTAGGGAGGAACTTTTACGCACGATTAAATTGTTCCAGCAGGCGCTGGCTCGGCTGGATAAAGATCCGGCGGCCGAAGAAATTATTACGATCTTAAAAGCCCTAAGGGAAGATCCGGTAACCTCCGAATTCTTCGTGACTGCCTGGCTTTATGTCTTGGGTTATGTAAGCGCAGAAAGGGATGCGCATATCAGTAAGATACTTGCTCAAAATGTCCGCTTATGGTGTGATAGCCAGCTCGTCTACCTTAGTGGCAAGCTTAATAAATATGATCAGGATGCGCCAAAGGCCCAAGAAGAAGAATTAGCGCAAATGCGCGACTGGTTCGGCCCGGCAATCCCGGCATTATTACGAGCCCTGTATTACTTACAAAAACAATACCCTCAAGTTAATTTTAGCCAAGCAGAAAGAGCTAGCTTGATCATGACGATGTCGGATTACGATTTTAGCTCCTATGGCATGCTGATGGCCAGTATTTATCTGGTAGTAAGTATGTTAATAGAAGGAGAGGATACGCGGGAAGTGATGCGGTTGTTTAGTAGTGACGAACATGCCCGGGTATTATTCGCAGCGGATCTTAATAATTTCCTGCAGCAGTTTAATAAGATTTGCTTTGCCGAAGAGAAAGCCAGGATAAGCGGTTATCTGGAAAAAATCAATTCCGTTTCTTCTGCTGAGCTCGGTGAATCCGCTGAACAAATATTATCTTTTGGGCATCCTGCCCTATCTTTTACGAAGCGGGAAATTAGGTTAAATGAAGGTCAAAATAAAACCAGGGGTCTATTGTGTTCGGGCGTGCCGCTTTTGATAGCGGTAGCAGTGATTCTTTACGGGCAGCCAGCGATAGCGCTGATCAGTTCGGAGATGGCGGTATTTGTTATTATCGTATTGGGATTGTTAGCGCTGATTTTGGGCGCCAGCTTATATATTATTTTAAGCAAGGGTAAATATAACGGAGCAACCCCTGTTATCAAGGGGACCTTAGAAGAAGTTACGCGGGATTTACGCAAAAGAGGTATGGGGGTCCAGGCCGATAACTTAAAAGCTGCTTATAATAACGCACTGTGTAAAGTAAATATCCGTTCCGGTATGTCTTATCGTCCGTCTTTAGTCCTGGTAACTAACGCCTACTACGCTGCCGCTGCTTTAGTCAATGAGGTGATCCTGCATATGCCTAATTTGGTTTGTCGCTCGTATATCGAGCTTGACTTAGAAGAAGAGTTTTTACATATTTCACGCAATGTTCTTTACCCTGGAGTCCCGTTATCAAATACGGAAAAAGCGATACAGGAGCTGGTTACCGATAAAATAAGAGTCGAATCTTTCTTTAACCTGCCCTTAGAAGAACAGGCAGCAGTGATTAATTATTCATTTATTCCCGGTAATGATAATACCAAATTCTGGCAGGTCTATATCCGTACATATCCCGATGAAACACGGTTCAGTCAACTGCTTTCTATTTTGCAAGACCGGTACAAGTTTACGCTCCATACTATTTTGAGTTTACGGGAACTTAACATGCAGTATGTTGACTTAGAGGAGTTGATTTTTGCCAACGCCATTAAGCCCGGCGGTTATAGCCCAGAGATAATCGCTGAATTAGAAAGAATTAAGTCTACCGGTAAACTGGTTTTTGACTATTCATTTAGAAAAGGGTCGATTCAAACTTCCGTGATCCGTAACGGGAGTTTTCGATTTGTAAGGCAGAATCCGGTTTTTGTTGATGCTCAAAGTAATGTCAATCGAAACTTAATTTATTCTCATCAGGTGATTGGTTGGTCTGAATTAACGTGCCGTTTTAAAAAGGGGGTATCACGATGGATACATTTCATGCCTTGGAATTTGTGCGCGTCGAAACTACCGAGAAGGGGCTTTTTGCGGGGGCTACGTTTCCCAACTGGCGTTACGAGTACAATTTTCTGGTTGGGCCAAACGGTAAGGTTCATGGGGAGACATCTTTGGGCGGTTGGTATGAGCTTAGCCCGGAAACTAGTGAGCTTATTTACGCTAAGCTTAAATCGTTTATGCAAGGTCGCAGCGCGTCTTTTAATTAGAGAGGGGAAATCTCATGATCCTGCCCGCCCGGTCCCGGGTCAGCCAATGCCGCAAAAAGAAACGGGTTCCGCGGCTGAGGCTCGTGGGAAAAAGGATTTTGACGCAATTTCAAGGTTTTTTAGTTTTTTTGCCGCTTCGCCGTTATTTTTCACCGGCGATGGCACTTTTGAATTTACTTCTTGTCTTTTGCCGTTAGCCATCGGCGCAGGTTTGATTATTTTATTAATCTTTTTAGGGTGGGCTACCAGGGGTAAAGTTTTAGAATTTTTGTTTGAGACTGTAATGCCTAAATTAGCACTGCCATTAATCGGGTTGGTGGCGCTGGCGGTTTTAGCATCCGTGGCTCCGGGCATATTTGCTGCGGTAGTGATTATTGGTTTACTAATTGGAGTTAGCTTGCTCTTTGGCCGCCTCGGGGATAAAGCAGGCCTGGTTATTATTGTGATTATCGGGGCGATTGTTGCGCTGGCTCTGATTATGGGTATTTCCGGGATCGTGGATTTCTTTAAGGATGCGGTTAATTCCGTTCCCACGCCGCTGCCTACTGAAACCAGCGTTCCCCAGTTAATCCCTGAGGTACTGAACACTCCTGCTCCCGGCAATACTCCTGATTTTACTCCCGCTGCTGCCTGGATCCAGGATACGGTCAAAAGCGGAGAGTGGTTGATGAAGATTTGGAGAGAGCATAACTGCGGCGGCACAATCTCCTGGGATGATTTTCTATTTCACAATAATCATTTTACCGACCCTGGCCTTATAAACCCGGGAGACCCGGTTTATCTGCCGGTTTGTCCGACCTCGCAAAGTACCTCACCGGTATTGATGTTAGTACCTTTTGCCTTTGGCCTGGTTTTTGTAAGATTAAATGATGTTTGGCGAGCAATCCGTGAGAATAAATTAATGAAACAGTTCTTCTTTCGTCCCGCTCAGTGGAAAAATAGTATCCGAGGATTGGCAAGTAGATTAACAGGTAACACAGATTCCGACTCCGCCCGCCCGGTGCCGGGTCAGCCGATGCCTTCCAGAGAAGCGGTGAATGCGACAGTTGAACAGGTTGGTTGGGATCATGCTCAGGCTTTAGCCGCGGACGCCCCGGAGGTAAGATTAGCTGTTTTCTACTTAAGGTCAATCAACGAGAACCCGATGGCCGACTATTTGGAATATTTAGTCCAGGCAGGTTTAATTCGCGCCGGGCCGTTTGCCGGATTTTTAGCTTCTACCTATACTAATGCCCAGGGCCAAGAGAGCGTTGTCTTAAGCACTAGTTATCTTCAATATGATACTACTTTAGAAAGAGCCACTTCCTTAATCCATGAGATCGGAGCAACCTTAAGATTTGATCTTGACCACCAGGTAAACGCCAGCCGCGAAAACCGGTTTAAACAAGCTTTAATAAATTTAAATATTGGAGAAGATTGGAATATTGCAGAAGAAAAGCAAGGGTTAGTTGGAAGGCTAACCTTAAAGCTGGATGGTAAACCGGTAGGTAGGATTCGGATTATTATCGAAAAACGCGGGCTGGTGATTTATTCATGTATGCATGGATTAGAAGTTGAGCTTGGTCACGGAAATCATGGTTATGGCAGTATGCTGATTGAGCGCGGGGTAGCCAGGGCTGTAGATGAAGCCAATCTGCGTAATATGAATCCGCGCTGGGTGATGATTTATTACGATATCGGCCCCGATGAGGAACCCGATGTGGCCTGGCCCATCGACCGTTTTGCCAAACATCTGGGTTTTAAGTATTATTTTACATCTTCTGTTGCCCCCGACCAGGAGTTGTCCGGTTTAATTAAAGATTATCCTTTCTTGGGGCATGAATTCTCCGGCCTGGGTTACTCTACCGGGCATTGGGCTATTCCGATAGAGGAAATTCTAGTCAGACAGGATAGCAAGTTAATTTTTACTGAAGCCATGGTTAATTTGCGAAGTGCTTCTTTAGTGGTTGACCCCGCCCGGCCGGTGCCCGGTTTACCGATGCCTTCTCAAGAAGAGGTTAACAGTGCTGTTGAAGATTTTGGCTGGGAGAATGCCCAGGTAGTTACCGTTTATTCGCCAGAGGTAATTATTAGTGCGGCATATTTACGCAGTATCTCAAGACAGGATATGGCTCAGTATCTAGAGTATCTGGCTAAAGCCGGATTAATTCGGGCAGGCCCTTTTGCAGGGTTCTTAGCCGCGGTTTATAAGAAAGGGATCGTTTTAAGTGTTAATTATTCCGCCTACAATACTACCGCAGAGCGTGC
>JBFZAQ010000012.1:0-7017 GCA_041308885.1 Candidatus Omnitrophota bacterium
GATTTTGCCCGGCTGGGGGTTTCCGGGATTGGGTTTACCGGCGGAGAGCCCTTGTTACGAAAAGATATATACGAGCTTTTGGCTTTTACGAAAGGGCTGGGGATGTTTTCGCACCTGAATACTAACGGATATCTCTTGGATGCCGAGGCGGTCCGGACCTTATTCGATATCGAGGTGGATTCGATCAATATATCTTTGGACGGGGCTACTGCTGCCACTCACGATCGTATTCGGTCCCGTAACGGAGCATTTGAGCGGGTAATGCGGGCTAAAGATGCTATAATGCAGTTACGTAAGTCTCAACGCGGTGGTCCGCGTCTTAAATTTGTGATGGTGATTGGGCAGAATAACATTGTTGAAGTCCCGGAGTATCTAAGGTTTGCCGCATTGGTTGATTGTGTTGAGTTTATTCCGCAACAGCCTTTTAAAGCCTCAGTTAAGAACGGGATACAGCCTTATCCGCAAGAGTTTCTGGATAAGGTGGAGGAGACTATCGCGCTTTTGCTAAAATCAAAGGCGGCTGGAGTACCGATTGAGAATTCTGAGCGCCACATTAAATCGTTTGCCGCATCATTTAGCGGCCGGCCTAATCCTGCCCGTTGTTACGCGGCGTATAATTCCCTGGCGGTAGATTGTTTTGGGAGAATATTCCCTTGTGTCCCCTGGGTGAATTGGAATTTGCCTGCGGGCAGTATTTTCCCCAACGGCTTAAAAGACTTCTGGTATTCCCGGGAATACCAGAAAGCGCGGCCCAAGATTAATAATTGCCGGGAATGTTACCTTAATTGTCAGGCCGAGTTGAATTATCTGTTTTGAAGGCCTATGAAAAAAGATCAATATCATAATTTAATCACTCTTGGTTGTTTATCTGTGTTATTTGCCTATTTGCTCTTGAAGAGTTGGCTGCGTTGGGGAGACCTGATCATTGATACTTCCCGCGAGTTGTGGCTGCCGACGCAAATAGTTGCGGGTAAGCGTTTGTACGCGGATGTTTTTTATCCTTACGGATTCTTGCCGGTTTATATTATTGCTCTGCTTTATAAGATATTCGGGGCTCATATTCTGTGCGCGGTAATTACCGGTATATTGGTTACCGGATGTACGACTTACTTCCTTTATCTTAGCGCCGGTTTTTTTCTTGATCGTTTGGGTGCGGCGTGTGTGGCGGCAACCTTTCTGGTGGTCTTTGCCTTTGGTTGTTATCAGCGGGTAGGATTATTTAATTTTATCCTGCCCTATAGTTTGGCCTCGACGCTCTTTGTGGCTTTTCTGGCCGCCGGCCTGTATTTCTTTCTCGCTTTTATCCGTGGGCAGCAGCGCCGCAGCTTGACAGCGTGGGTTGGGTTCATGGGTTTGGCCGCGTTCTGCCGCCTGGAGTTATTTCTATTTGTTTTCCCGGCTTTTATCGCGGCCCTTTTGGTTTATCGTTTGCGCGCGCCGGCTGCGCGCAGCCGAGGCATCGTTTGGTTTGCGGCAGCCGCATTGGGAGTTAGCGCCGCGGGATATATCCTGGTTTTATTCCCTCAACATTCGGCTCGGGATTTCTGGCAAGGCCTAACCGGTTACATCCGGATTAATCTAAGCAATGAATACAGCCAGAAAATATTGGGTACCGATTCTTTGGGGAGCCGAATTCTCAACGCCGGGCTTTCTTTCTTGATTCAGTTGGGTGTATTTAGCCTCTGTGTCGGATTTGCCCGCCTGGCGCGTACGCGGCCGGCGCGAATCAGTTGGGCTGTTGCCCTGGGCGTAATAGCCATAGCCGTAAGCCTAAAGGTAAATTACGGGATAATTTATAATCAGTATATCTGTGCCCCCTGGATTGTTCTGGGCTTATTTTGCGTCGGGCTGTTCCGGCTGTGGCGGAAGAAGTATGCGCCGGAAAATCTCATGCTGACGGTATTATCGGCGGTAGCCATTTTAATGGTTGCCCGGATATTCTTCATTGCTTCAGCGCTTAATTACGGTTTTTTTCTTCTTCCTTTGGCGATGGTTAGTTATTATGTTTTTTTTCTGCGTTGTTTTCCGGATTATCTGGCCAGCCGTTTCGTTTTTGACCGACAGTCCTATAGCTTATTTGCGGTTATAGTCAGCTTGGCTATGCTTTTGCCTTATGGGAAGACTTCTTTGGAGGCCTATTCTCAGCGGACTATCCTGGCGGTAACTGATAAGGGTACTTATATTAGCCGTAAAGAAGAGCGGTCAATGGTTTTTTGGTCGGCAGTCGCCTACCTGCGGGATAATACACCCGCGGATAGCCGGCTGGTGGTTTTTCCGGAAGGAGTGAGCATTAATTTTTTTGCGGGCAGGACTAATCCGTTGTCTTATTACTGTTTTTTGCCTCAGGACATCCGGCTTATCGGCGAAAGTAATCTTCTGGCCCGTCTTGCCGCAACCGCCCCTGAATACGTCGCTGTGGCGCATCGGGTAACCAGCGAGTACGGGTATCCTTTTTTTGGCCAGGATTATGCGCGCGGGGTCGGCGAGTGGATTTTTAATAATTACAATGTTGAGCGGGTCTTTGGGGTGTATCCTTTTACCAGCGATCAGTTTGGCATTGCTATCTGGCGCAGGAAATAGATCTGAAGTTGTAAATTTCCTCTTGGAATTTTAACAATTATGTGGTATATTTATTACCTATTTTGTCCTCCGGGAAAGTCAACCATCCCTCTCGATATGCCTGGTACGACTAAGTTCATTCAGCTTAAACGTAAGAAAAGCGCCGTTAACAGGCGATAAACCGGAAGCGGGTATGAAGAGAATATTGCAAAGGGTAATATTTTTTGTGGTGATGCAGCTCGGGGCGGTTGTTGCCGCCGCGTCTGCGCCGGAATTCAGCGCCGATGTTATTACTAAAGGAGAAAATCAATCTTATAAAGGTAAGATGTATTATAATTCTAAGTCCGTGCGGATGGAATTTGACCAGGGGGTCAGCATCGCCCGATTTGATAAGAATGTAGCTTGGGTACTTTTACCTGAGCAGCAAGTCTATCTGGAACAGCCGTTAACGCCAAATGACTTGTTGGCGGTTTCGACTAAGATACCCGGTGAATTATCCAGGGTTAGCCGCGGCCAGGAGCGGATTCGGGGTATCCTGGCCGACAAATTCGAAGTTTCGCTTAAGCAAAAGGGAAAGGTTATTAATGTTTATCAGTGGGTTGATTCGAGCATTGATATGCCTATAAAGACAGCCATGGTTGACGACTCTTGGTCTTTGGAGTATCTTAATTTCGAGAATAAAGCCCAGCCGGCGTATCTATTTGAAATTCCAGCTGGTTATGTCAAGATTGATCAAGAGCGGTATTAAAAATTGACTTATGCAGTAAGTTGCCGTATAATATATTGGTTTGAAAGGGGGTGAAAGAGTTGGCGCAAGTTAAAGAAGGAAAAAAGAAAATCATTGATGATTTTAAGGTGCATGCTAAAGATACCGGTTCAGCCGAGGTGCAGATCGCGCTTTTGACCGACCGGATCAGTAATCTGGGCGGGCATTTTAAGAGCCATAAGAAAGACTATAATTCGCGCAGGGGTTTATTGAGCCTGGTTGGCAGGCGCAGGCGCCTCTTGAATTATCTGAAGAAAACCGATACCAAGAAGTATGAACTGGTATTAGAGAAGTTGAAGTTAAGAAAGTAAGATGGCGCGGGAGCGTCATTCTAATTTGAGAAAGGATTTTTTGTATGCAGGTTCATGAGAAAAAAGTACTTTTCGGTAAGCAAGAGTTAATTATCCAAACGGGTAAAATCGCTAAGCAGGCTAATGGTTCGGTTGTCCTGCAATATGGCGGTACGGTTGTTTTGGTAACCGCCTGTATGTCCAAAGAGCCCAGGCAAGGCATCGATTTTTTTCCCCTTACCGTTGAGTATCAGGAGAAAACGTATGCCGCCGGACGCATCCCCGGAGGTTTTTTTAAGCGTGAAGGACGGCCTTCGGAGAGCGAAATTCTTACCTCGCGGTTGATTGACCGGCCTATCCGGCCGCTTTTCCCTAAGGGCATGCTTAATGATGTGCAGATTGTGGCATTGGTCGTATCGAGCGACGGCGAGAATGACCCCGATGTCCTTGCGGTAAACGGGGCGTCTATGGCTTTATTAATTTCCGATATTCCCTTTAACGGTCCGCTGGCTTGCTGCCGCGTCGGCCATACCGGCTCGGAGTTTATAATCAATCCGACTTACAAGGAATTGGAAACATCCGATTTGGATGTGGTCATCGCGGCGAATAAAAAAGGCGTAGTGATGCTTGAGGCTAAGAGCAAAGAAGTATCCGAGGAGGTCTTCGCTCAAGCTGTGCGTTTTGGAGTGGATAAACTGCAGGATATTCTGCGCGCGCAGGAAGAATTTGCCGCCGTGAAAGGTACTCCTAAAACCCAGGTTCACTTAAAATCGGTCGACCCTCAACTTAAAGAGCAAGTACGTTCTTTGGCTGCCCAAAGATTAACGCAGGTTTATGCCTTATCCAAGAAAGAAGAACGGGAAGAGGCGGTGGACATTTTGTCTAAAGAGTTGCAGGAAAAGTTGGTGTCGGACGGCCTTACTGCCGAAGACGTCAAGCTGGCCTTGGTCGAGATAGAGAAAGAACAGGTGCGCTCGATTATTTCGGGGAAGAACGTGCGTATTGACGGGCGTTCTTTTACCGAGATTCGTCCGATCACCTGTGAGGTGTCGGTGTTACCGCGTACCCACGGCTCGAGCATATTTACCCGCGGGCAGACCCAAAGTCTGGCAGTAACTACCTTGGGCACCGGGGATGATGAGCAGATGATTGAGGCCTTGGAAGGCGAGCGGTATAAATCTTTTATGCTGCATTATAGCTTTCCCCCCTTTAGCGTGGGAGAGACGGCTCCGATGCGCGGTCCGGGCCGCAGAGAGATCGGGCATGGCGCGCTTGCCGAGCGGGCCCTCCTGGCAGTTATGCCGGTGAAAGATAAATTCCCTTATACTGTCCGAGTGGTTTCGGAAATTTTGGAATCCAACGGATCATCGAGTATGGCCACAGTATGCGCGGCGATATTATCGCTTATGGATGCCGGAGTTCCGATTAAGGATCCGGTTAGCGGTATCGCCATGGGCTTGATCAAGGAAGGTTCAAAGGCCGCGGTAGTAACGGATATTACCGGGTTAGAAGATCACTTCGGGGATATGGATTTTAAGGTGGCCGGGACTAAAGCCGGGATAACCGCGGTGCAGATGGATTTAAAGATCGACGGTATTGATCTGGATTTAATGGTCCGGATATTAGCCCAGGCCAAGGACGGCCGATTATTTATCTTGGATAAAATGATCCAAGCCATTGCCCAGCCTAGGGCAGAGTTATCTTCGTACGCCCCGCGCATTGACGTGATCAAAGTCAATCCTGAAAAAATCGGCGAGCTGATCGGCCCCGGAGGCAAGACGATTAAGAAAATTATCGCCCAGACCGGAGCAACCATTGATATTCAAGATGACGGTAGCGTTCTGGTGGGCTCTTCCGAAGCGGGAAAATCCGAAGAGGCAATTCGAATGATTAAGGCAATTACCGATGAGGTGGAAGTCGGCCGCGTTTATCATGGCCGGGTTAAGCGCCTGATGGCTTTCGGGGCGTTCTGCGAGATTGCGCCCGGAAAGGAAGGCCTGGTGCATATTTCCGAGCTGGCTGACGGCTTTGTCAAGAAGGTTGAAGACATAGTTAAGATCGGCGATGAAGTCAAGGTTAAGGTTATCGGGGTTGATGAGTTAGGCAGGATCAACTTAAGCCGAAAACAGGCCGAAGACAAGAAGCCGGAAACTGCTAAGCCTCAATAGTCATTTATTCGCGGCCTTAGGATTTTCCCCAGGCCGCGCTAGATTCGTTTTTTGATGAAAGAAAGAAGACTCAATGAAATTAAGGGTGTTATCCTCATTGCGGTAAGCCTTATTGTCTTTGCCAGCCTGATTTCTTTTACTCCTTTTGATCTAAGCTTTTATACTTCACACCCGAATGTCCCGGCCCGCAACTTG
Source organism: Candidatus Omnitrophota bacterium (assembly GCA_041308885.1). GTDB lineage: Bacteria > Omnitrophota > Gorgyraeia > Gygaellales > Profunditerraquicolaceae > JBFZAQ01. Next base: position 5,979 of record JBFZAQ010000012.1, read on the forward strand.
ATTCGCGGTTTCGGGGCATATTTGGGGTTCGCGCTCTTGTTTCTTTTGGGCGCTGCCGGTTTCATTATTCCCGCGGGTTTGATCATCGGAGGAGTTCAGTTATTCAAGCAGCAGCATCCGGATGTGCGCGCGCCAAAGGCGATGGGGGCGCTGGTTTTTTTATTATCGGTTAGCTCTCTTATCGGGTTATTTCAGCTTAAGAATGACGCCATGGGCTTCGCCCACGCGGGCCTATTAGGATATATCTTATCCGGAGCGGTAGTTAAATATTTCGGTTTACTCGGCGGGTATATAATTTTTGTTACTTTAGGGTTGTTGTCTTTTGCTTTGGTTACTGAGGCTCTTATTTCGCATATATTGTTATCCGCCGCCGAAAAACTTAGACCGCTTGCGGCTAACATTTGGCCGTTTAGCAAATCCGGTAAAAGCGCCGGCCTTAAACCCAAAGTCAATCCCCTTAAACGAGAGGTCAAATCAGCCGCATTTACACCGGGAAAACCGGCTATTATTGGCGACGCGTTAGCTCAAAAAGAACCTAGTTTAAAGCCATCGCCCGTCCCGAAATTTACAGCTGTCCCTAAGCCGCTTAAGTCGGAAGGACCAGACGAAGATAGGCCCCAGGATGTTAGTGCCGGGGAATACCGGCTGCCGACGCTTGACTTATTGGCATCTGTCCCTCTCGCGCAAACCCGCGAGGTCAAAGATGATCTTCAGGTTAACGCTCGGGTACTCGAGGAAACGCTGGGGGATTTTGGTATTGCGGTTAAGGTTACCGATATCGAGCGGGGCCCGGTAATTACGCGCTATGAACTGGAGCCGGCTCCAGGCGTTAAGCTTAACCGGATTGTAGCTCTTGGTGATGATATCGCCTTGGCGATGAAAGCGGCTTCAGTCAGGATTGTAGCGCCTATTCCCGGAAAAGCCCGCGTGGGGATCGAGGTGCCGAATTCGCAGAGCAGCACGGTATCGTTAAAAGAAGTATTCTCAACCCCGGATTTTCAGGAAGCAGAGTCAAAATTATCTTTGGTATTAGGAAAAG
>JBFZAQ010000013.1:0-11730 GCA_041308885.1 Candidatus Omnitrophota bacterium
TCTTTATTTTAAACGAAGAATACGCTTATTTTGACCGCGATCGGACATTTAGCTGGAATAGAGTGATGTTTGAACAGGAAAAGCCATGGTGGCAGCAGATTCAGGATATCTTAATTGAAACAAGCCGTAATATCCGGGAAGCCGTGGAAGACTGGCAGGAATCCTTAGATAATGTTTACGGCAGAAAGAGCGACCTTTTATCCAATCTTCAAGCGAGATTCCTCAGGAAGCTTTCCGGGGTCTTCAAATACTGCGCGCGTTTATTTGATCTGAATTTGGATATGGCTGGGGAGCAAGTTAATTATCTTGCGCAGGGTTGTCTTGAACGCCGGCCGATTATTCGTTTCCGGTCCTATTATAGGGAATTCCAACGGAATCTTGAGAAACGTGAATCGTTGAGGAGTATACTGGATACACTGCAGCACTTTATCCATCCGCAGATGCGCAATACCCTCGCTTTAATCATTGCTAATTTTGATGAGCAGCGCTTGAAGTTTTACCTTCCCAATGACGGCCTACGATTAGAGATCATACAGTTAGGAGCCTTTCTGGTAAAAGCGGGTTATGACGTGATGATTGATACGGTAGGAATGAAAGAATATAGCGGCGACGCTGATCCGATGGTCGGGGGCGAGAAAATTGAGCACAAAGACGGTCAAGGGCGATTAATTCATCGTGAATGGTTATCGCACACGTTACCGAATCAGCAAGAATTGGACGATGACCTGGCAACGCCAGTCGATCAGCAGCTTGATAAAACCCGCTGGCTCGCTTTTCATGAACAGGTAAAGTATATCGGTGCTGATCGGGTAGTATTAGATTGGAGCGCGGGCAGAATGATCTTCTATCAGCAGGATCAGGAAGTTTGGGTTTTTGATTTATCCTCAATGCGGGAGCGTCAGAGTCGTTGCGGGTCGGCGTCTTCAAGCATATTTACCGCAGTTGTGGATGCCGGGCTTGAGCCTTTGGATCCGGCGCTTTATTCTTTAATGTGTTATATGTACGCACGGCTTCAGGACCATATCAGGCAGTCTAATAACGCGAAGGCAAAGGAAGCCTTAGAGGAGATAATTGGCTATTTGCGTATATATGGTTTTCCCAGATGGGCAGACTACCTAAGAAAGCACGAGGAGCTCATTCTTAAAGAACCGGAACAGGCTTCTAGCCCGTTTGGAAGGCCCGAGGATAAATTAGCCACTTTTGACTACGCGGGACTGATGAGAATGGCAACAGCTAAAATGAGAGTGGAATCTTTGTTAGGGGATTTTACCGCAAAACTTGAGACAGGCGCCTTGTTCGTGCATGGTTTCGACGACCCAGGCAGGAAAGAAACGTTAGGCGGTTATTACAGCCTAACTGCAGCGTGCTATAAAGAGTTGGCGCGGGCCAAGAACACCGAAGTTATCAGCCGGGCATTTATTAATTTCTTGAAGAAATTAAAGTTATTTGTCGGGGAGATGCATAATAAATGCCGCATATCTCTTGGCGAATACGACATTTTTGCCTATGAAGTGGCGCGGCTTGGGCAAGATTTCGAGCATCTACAGCGCATCAATCTCTATGAAAGCCTCGTTTCTTCTTTGAATTCGTCTTTGCCCGACAACGCCGCATTATTCCCCTTTGCGGCAGACAATACAGCGGCAATATTTGGGGCTTTAGAATTATTTCCCCGGATAAATACGCTGGTCTTGGTAGATCAAAGATACGTCCGAAAAGATATTCGCTCCTATATGTTGGAAGCGCTCTATTTAAAACTCGGTCGGCTCGGGGCGAGGTTGGATAAAAGCTTAGCCGGAATAATAAATGACAAGTTCGACGACAACCTCTGTTGTCAGATCAATCTTGGTATCCCTCGGTCAGATAGACGTATTTTGTTGGTGCTGTGCGGACAGGATTATGCCGGCGCAAGCGACGATTTTATTTTGCGATATACAAAAAATGGATTCAGCCTAGCCATTGTCCACGGAATTAGCGGGGGGATACTGAGAGAAAATATAGGTTTATATTCGCTTATTTTTGGCGATATCGCCGCGGGCGGACTGGCAGTAATTCAAAATTCTTTGCTTCCCGGCCCAAAGCTTAGCAATCGTTATAAGTTGGAAACTGTTTTGGAGACGCATAGAGCAGGCGCGGCTGAAGTAAAAGGTCTGGAGCTGGCCATGTACCGCAAACACAGCCAGCGTGCCACACCGTCAAGCCATAACGTAATACCTTTCCGAAGAGGTGCGAGCGGCCCGAGTCAAGCCTCCTCATCTATACGAGCGAATAATAACGGCCGTAAAAATGGTTCGGCCAAGATTACGGTAAAGGAGTTTGTCGCTAAAGACTACGGAGGCAAGACCTTCCCTTCGGGAGAAACCTATTTATCGCATTGCCGGCGCGTCTTACAGGAACTCGTAAAATTGCTTATCCAACGCCGGGATATTAAGCACAGAAAGGAATTATTGCTGGCGGCGCTTGCGCATAAAATTGAGGATTTAGACGGATTTAGAAGAGTGTTGCGCGCTAACGGACACAGCCCGGCGGAAATACGGACTATCCTTGGTTACATTACCCTGCTGCGTATTCTTGTGGCTTTGCCCAAGCACAGATATCAAAGGATACTCCAGATTATCAACCGGATGGAGCTGATCCTGGCTTTAGCAGGAGCACCCGAGTTTATGCTGCTTTATTTTGCGGACCGCAAAGCCAGCCTGGAAGCTTATCCAGATGAGCAGTATGTGACACAGGAGATGCGTTATATTGTCGGGGCAACGGCCAGGCGGCTGGGCCTGGAAGTATTTGCTAACTCCATATGGGACTTGGTGTTTAAGCGCTTTGCCAAGAGAAATCGGGCGCGCTATGGCGGGGATATATATGAATTGACCAAAGACGCAATGGAAAAGGCCTTGGGCATATCGCTTCCACTGGCCGAGTATAGGTTAAGGCAGGCGGCGCAGAAAATAGGCGCGGTATTGTACAGGCTGGGGGTAAGAGTAGAGCAAAAATCCGGGGTCAAACCTGTTTATTCTACTTACGTTAAGCTAAACCAATATTCTATCGAGCAGATGCCTGATTTAAGAAGGATCATGATTATTTATGATAAGCCCGAGCCCGCTGCGCTGGATCCGGGCGACCTGGAGAAAATAAGGCTTATAGCTTTGCAATGTTTGGATTCCAGGAATAGCCCGGGCTGGGAAAAGAAAAGCGATGACGGGCAATATCATCATTTGGATCTTGAAGATGCCCAAGGACGTAAGATTGAAGTACAGTTGCGTTCCCGTAGTAGGCATGCGTTGATGGAAGCAGGAGAGTTGGCGCATTGGCTCTATAAAATAAAGGCGGCATTTGGTTTTACGCAGGAGGCCCCATTCATAAAGATCCCGCTTTCCACGGGTTCATTTGCCGATAATTTCTGGCGGGTGCACGCTGCTGCCTGCGCGCGCTATGTATATGTCATTATGCCAAAGATTATTCGCGGGGTAGAATCACCCGCGACCATTAAGCTCAACAAAGGAGAAACGTTTTGGAATGTGGGTATAAAGAAAAGCGCGCTTACTATTTCTTCCATCCAGCGCGATAAAACCGGAATCTACGGACGCGTATTACGCAGTGTTAACCCCCGGATCTACAAAATAAATAACGGCGATATCGTGATTTCCAGCTCACCGATAAGCTGCGGCAAAAAAAATATAATTTCAAGGAAAGCGGTTTCCTTAGCTGCCTCTGGCTTGGTTAATCAGAATAACGGCGTTAAGAAGTCTTCCGTTGTCGAATTGCCGGCTTTCCCGGAGAGAATAAGCTTAACTTCGGTTAAGCGGTCGGCAAAGTATGGCCTTAGGCAGTGCGAAGTTACGTTGCGTTTTATGCATGGCCGGCGTGAGCTATTAAATGATATGCTACGGGTGGTTGAAGACAACGGGGCGCAGTGTATCGGGTTAAAGTATTTGGAAAACAAGCTGCCGAAGGAATTAAAACTTAAAATCGAAACAGTGGTGCGGGAGCCGGGTGTGCTTTCGGCTATTATACGTAAATTACAGGAGATAACGGATTATCAGGAAGCTGGGTTCTTCGGTGTGCCTTATGTATTAGAATTTTTTGCCTCTCATGAGCCGGGTGGCCTGCTCATAATACTTGATAAGTTAAGCGAGCTGGGCATTAATATTGATTCCGTGCTGACTCCGAGGATTGATGAGCATCATCTGACCGTACGTTTTATTATGCAGATAGCTTTGCCGCTGGCCCGCTGCGAAGATAGCTATGGTGTCAATAAGGTTCGGCAGGAGATTGCAGCTTTGCCTTCGGTAGTAAGAAACAATTATACTACAATTAAGGTCCACGACCCCCTTGGAGTACGGCTGCGGCCCTTCAAACTTACTGATTGGCTTTTTGAAACCATGCTCCTGGCGCATATACCTCCTTTGTTTGATGCCCGGCAACGAGGATGGCTGAAGAAGGCCCTAGAAATAATTGCTTGGCGTCAACTCGGAGAAAAGCGCAAGGATGAAAAACATTATTATCTTAGCCATCCCATAGGAGTCACTGGCATATTCTTTCTTGAATTTGGCGTAATAACAATGCTGGATAGATCTAATGCATTAATGCTTGGGGTGCATTGGTTGTTAAGAGTTGGGCTATCCGGATTGTTGCATGACGTAATAGAGGATAATGTTTTGACCGATGAACAGCTTTATCGGGAATTTGGGCCTCTAGTACACGCAATAGTTAGTTTGCTCACTAACAGATATAATAATACTGCGGCTGGTGAATTGCAGTATTGGCAGGATATGCTTGCGGAGTTTGGGACATTAGCCGGTAACACCGCTATATTGCTTAAGATAGCCGATAAGATACATCAGCTGCGGCACATGCGGGGGATGCCGAATAAAGAAGACCGGACCAAGCAGTACCTAGAGATCGTGCTGAATTTTGATCCGGAGTTTATCCAGATACTTATATTGTTGTGCGCGACGAGCGGTGGGGCCTGGCGCGCTGTATTTGAAAAGGCAATTGGGGTTTTTTATGCCCAAGCGCTGGATACCGGTCGCCAGCTGCATTTCTTAAGTCACGGCCAGGTTAATATCCGCAAGTTTAAAGAGGCTAGCCGGTATAGTTTCTCTTGGAACCGCCGGGTCGCAAGAATGCATGGCCGGCGCGATTATCAATTAATGTTCGACAGGTTTAAGCGGATTAGTAATCAATATAATCCCAAAATATCATCCAGCGGGATAGCGTCAGCCCCTATGGCCGAAATCAAACTTATTGTATCCGGCCGAATAGAAGACGGAAAGGTCTTTATTGACCATAGTTCGGCCGGTGAGGATGATAACCAACGGATTATTTCCGTCTTGAAAAAAACGCATCGGGCCCTTGAGGTGCGCCGGGCCTGGGGTAACCTCTGGCCGGCCGGCGCAAAAACTGATTTCGCTTTTGGGCTTTCTGACAGCACGGATATCTTTGCTCTTTCGAAAATGGCCGAGGCTCAAGGCCAAACGCGCATTATTTTGCCCTTTGCCCTGCGTCAAAATACCGTGGCGCTTTCTTTTATCATTCGTCATTTCATACATAGAAAGTATATCTTTCATCAGGCTACCGTTGATTTTGGGCTGGCCGCGGCTGATTTTGCATTGGTGTCTCTGGAGGACCGGGTAAGCCAGGGGGATTTGATGTTTGCCTTGAAATTGCCCGCTGCCGAACGCAGGGAGATTATTGAGTCTTTGCGCGGCGGCTGTGATTATGCCCATATTGCTACGCTCGGCACCCTGGACCGCTTGCTGAGCGCGGAACCCATTGATTTAAAAGCTCTCTTTCTGCTGGTGTATAACACAACCGCTAAACATATACTTGTCTTTTCACCCGAAGAACTGGAACACATCGCCCAGAGTAAGCTTGCCACGATCATTAATTTATTTACCGGCCAGCCGTTTGGCTTATGCCGGGGGAGAATCTTGAGTATGCTGCTCGGCCTTATGTGTGTGGTCCGCTCGTATGATGAGTTCTTGGCTTTATTCTACGGGTTGACTTCAGTGAGTGAGTGGGGCCGTCGCCTGGCGCCGGCGGACGCCAGGATAAAGCCCGTGGTGTTTTTTGTTAAGCTTGATCAGCTGTTAGCCGAGGGGATTTGGGCGATTCACTATAACCGGCTGGTCTGCCGCAAAGTGCTGGTTGAACTGACCAGAACCATCTTAATCTGGTTTTGGTTTATTAGGCATAAGCCGCAGTATGCTCCGCAGGTAGTAGGAAGGATGTGCGAGGTTTCTCTGGCCCATAAGCGCACCTTTGTCTCCAGCGATACCATAGACGTGCTTGACCAGGGATCACTCTTCCGCATTATTGAGATGAATCCGCGTTTCCTTTCTTATTCAGGCGAAAAAGAATGCGACGCCAGGACGCCCACCGCGGTTCTCGAATGTCAATTTACCGGGCATCTCAAAGACCTCGCCCGGAAAATAGCCGGTTATCAGGCCAACTTCTCGGTAATGGGTCTGATTGCCGATGCCCACCGTAAAACAACCGGACATAGCCCGGATGAAGAAAAGGTCTTATCGGTGAATACCATCGATTTCTTTTTCGAGAATGACGGGGGCGGGCTTATTGATAAATTGATCCGGCTTATTGAGACTAATGGCTCAAGCCGCGGCGCCCAAAGAAACAGGCCGGTTCTGGCTGCCCGCTGCGGGTTTACGCGCGACGGGTTGACTATCTGCCTGACTCTGGATGAATTCATGAAATTCCTGCTAAAGAACGGCATACCGATTGAGCGCGGGAGTCTGATGGACGAGAATTTCAGTATCCTTACCCGGGAGTATGATCAGTCCGGCATGCCGTTTAGTGTCTGTTTAAGCATTAACAATCCGAAACCGGACCCCTTCAGATTAAAGCTATTAAGAAGAGCAAAAACTCATTATGGCGTGTATAGCGCCGAGCAACAATCAGGTTCCATTTTGGTTGCGGGCTCTGCGCTGCAAGCGATTGAGAAAGAAGGAGCGCCTTGGTATCTTAGTCTTCGGGTCCGAGCGGAAGTTTTTAGCTCGCCGGCCTCCTCGTCAATTAGGCAAGCTTTGATGCGGATTCATCAACAGGAGGTTTTGGCCAAGATTTTTATAAATAAGTTAATGACTAAAATCGGTTTAGCGGACAGGGACATCGATAACTACAGAAGATATGTGCAAGCGCTTTCTGTCATAGGCGGTAATAATGAGATAGGTAGGTTTTCGTGCGATTGCAGCGGGTTATTAGGCGCATGTTCGCATGATTTCTATGTCTGTGAAAACCAATATGATAAGAATAATTATTATTTTAGGGCCGCGGGCATAGTAGTGCTTAATGCGTGCTATCCATGGATAAGCGAGTTAAATATTTCCGTTCGGAGCATACGGCCTATATTTGTCCCTCTCGAGTCAAAAGGTAAGTATTTGGCCGGACTGAGGAATGACCGGGAATTTCAGGTTTGGACATCGGCGTTGCTGTTAGCCATGGATATAATGGGAGAGGAAGAATTCACAGGTAAGACAGTAGCCGCGGTAGGCGTTGGCAATGGAGTAGACGCCTTATTTGCTTCACAGCTAGGAGCGGCTAAAATTTATTTGTTTGAAAATGAGCGAATACTGGAGGATTATTTTATCGAAACAGTCAAATTGAACAAGATCAGCAGCGGAGATATTTTTGACTATACGTACATGGGGCATGATTTTCGGCTGCTTGGTTTTGTTACCAGAGATAGAGTTCCGGTAGACACTATTTTAGTAAATTTAGGCCAGTTCGGGATGGAGCTCTTTGATCAGCTCGTTAGATTCTTTGTGCCGCGAAGAGAAGCAATAACTTTGGTCCTTTCCGGCGGGTGGTCTTCTGATTTGACCGAAGAATGCAGGAATCATATAAATTTGTTAGATATAAATAAAGTTTGGGGTTTTAGCATAGGTTATGATGGGGGTATTGAAGATGACAATGATTCGATTGCCTTTGTGTTTAAGATAGGTAAAAGTTACTGGCAGTCGGCCTCATTGTCCGCCTCGCCGCTGTTATCGGTCAATGGTCAATGGTCAATGGTCAATAGATTTAATTTAGATTTGTCTATGGACCATAGACTATCGACAATAGACTATAGACCGCCCTACGCCGCCTCGCCGCTTAAGCAGGAGAATGATTCCAAACCCAATTTCAATTTTATCGCAATGACAATAGCGCACACGGTCAACATATGCGCTGCCGCCGGTTGCCTGCTTTTAAAAGGCCGTGGCGTGATTTCCGGTTTTGTTTTGGATATTATTATTATAATTTCAATTCTATTCTCATTATTCTGTATTTTTAGAACAATTATGGGGGCCAGCCGGGGCAGATCGAGGAAATCGACCATCAAAGCTGCCGGACGAACCGGGCTTATAGCTCAGGCAACTCCCTCTCAACCATCGCCGGAAGAATCGCTTGGTAGAAATATGACGTATTCCCCGGAGCCTCTTGCCAGCATAGATCATCCCGAATGCGCAGAAAATATAACTTTACTTGCGCGCACATGCGCTAAGGCGTTGCAATATCCGGGCGGTCTCGATATTAGCCGCGTGTATAAAGATATGGTACGCCATATTATGCATAGAATACGAGAGCCATTGTTATTGCGTGATTTGGAGTTGGAAATTTGCTTTATTCCGAATGTCCCCGAGGCGCTGCTATTTAATAACCCGTCTTTCCTTCAAGCCGCAATATCATTTGCGCCAAAAATTCATATTGCTCATAATACGCTAAGCATAGAAAAGGGGCAAGAAATATACAAAACACATATTTTACGTGTTGATAAAATCGACACGGCATCGAACGGTACTGTCTGGGTTGTGCAAAACAACGGAGCACCTATAGACTTAAGAGCTTTTATTGAGCAGGAAATGCGCGTGAAATTAAAGGATAGCGTTGAAGAACTGTTCAATTCAATTGAAGTATTCGGATTCGGCGTCTGTGATATGATCACTATGCAATCAGGAATACATCGTTTGCCCATGAGCCGGACTATGCTGCTTGTTGATTATACGGGGAAAGTCTTCATTGCAGCTTGCGATTTTACTTCGGTATTATCCGGGTTCCCCTCTAATTACCTGCCGCTATTTCATTATCATCTGCATCCCTTTGTCCATTCTAAAAGCCACGAACCCTCAACCGAGGATGCGCTTTCATTTGGGAAAATTTCGGAAATGTGCGAAAAAAACATTCCGGGTATAATCTGGGACCGAGATCCCGAGCACAACCGCGTGCGTGGGCATATTTATTTACAGGAAGAAGGGGCGCTTACTTCCAAGGAGGTCTTGCAGGTTACGCTGCCGGAGTTAACTGCCGCCTCGCCGCTGTTATCCAATGGTCAATGGTCAATGGTCAATAGATTTAATTTAGATTTGTCTATGGACCATAGACTATCGACAATAGACTATAGACCGCCCTACGCCGCCTCGCCGCTGGCCAGACTAGGCCGGTCGTGGTGGGCGAGCGTGTTTGGGAAAAAGAAATTTAGGGTAGCCGGACTAGTCCCCGTAGTAGTTACCGCCTTATTGTTCTTGCTTCGTTTATCTAACTCGTCGATTAACCTATTCCACTTTATCGTCCAAGCTAGAGAACCGGCCGGTCTCAGGAGCAACGCGATATGTCCGCCCGTTGCTTCTATATTGCTGGTATCTTCTAGTTCATTAGTGGTACCGTTGGGCTACAAAATCCAAGGCGTGCTGCTCGATGTTATGGATACCCTATGTACGTCCAAGGCGATTAAGCAGCTCAATACGGAATTCTTTTACGCACACGCTGCTGCGCGTGGTAAGAGTAGAGCTGAAACTGAGCTGGCATATCAAGCCGGCGCAAACAGTAAAACCGCCGCGTTAAGGTTGCTGGGTTTAAACCTCGATAATTATTTTGATGCCTGGGGCGATATCATTCGGCCCGGAGACTATCTGGGGCCAGGTGATTTTATTGCGCCAGAAGTAGTGCAGCGCTGGGCGCAGAACTGGGTCTTAGCCGTAGCTACGAATAACGGCACTTTATTTACCGAGAAGCTGCTAGATGATGCGGCGGTAAAACAGTATTTTCGGGTGATTATGACCCAGCAGATAGCGGGAAAAGGTAAGCCCCATCCTAAAATGCTGCGCCTGGCAGCCAAGGCTTTAGGTATCCCTCCGTATCGTATCGTTATGGTTAGCGATAGTCTTAGTGATATACGCGCCGCCGGCCGCTTAGGAATGCCGGGTATACACGCGGTCGGAGAATTTGACCTGGGCCTATATTTGGAAGATGCGCTTAGTGAATTTGAGGCCTATCTTAGAGGCGCTCCCCAGGGTAAGCTAATGCAAAAGTACGCGGCATGTTTTTATCTTCCGTATACAAATTTTCTGGCCCGGGCCTATTTTGGGCCTGGCCGCTGGTCGAGCAGCCCGGCTTATCTGACTTGCGATCAGATCGAGCGGCTTATCGTCCAGGCCGGCGGCAGTATTCGCTTGGAAGAACTAAACGCCGTATATTTGAAAGATCACGCGGATCGTTACGAGATACCCCATAAAATAGAGCACATCACCCTGCTGAATTTCTTTTCCGGACCGCCGGTCAAAGAAAACGGGCAAGTTGCGCCGCAGGCAGGTTTTAGCATAAAAAAATTAGCCAGCGGTTTATTGACGGATTTTGTTTATAGGGGCGTAGGCAGTATGTATAGATTGCGTTCCGAAGATGAGCGGACAAAAGCCCTATCCTCCAGCGGCGCCACGACTGATTATATCGCTGAATATGTGCTTCGGCAAAGCTCCTCGGCGTTAGAGCCGGAAAGAGATTATGTCGGAGAAATAATTGAAGATCTGACAATGTGGTTGTGCGGGGAATTCAGGGTGCGCGGCAACGATATGATTGATCAATGGAGCATAAAGAGATTCTTAGCCGATGAAACGGCTGAGGTTGATATCGCTCTCCTCGGCGCGCAGCTTGAGGAGCGTATGCCTAAGCTAAAAAACCTTAGGCAGGAAGATGAAGTTGGGACGTATGCTTTTTTTCATAATCAAAATTACCGCGGCCAGCGCGAGGCCATTCAAAGCGTATTTACCTATATATTGGAACAGAATCATCCGGTATCGCAGAGGCAGGTGCGTGATATTGCCGTGGCTGAAATTGCGGCCTATTTTTTGATCCCGAAGGCAGAAAAGACGCGAGGCTGGGACGCGATGTTGGCGGTTGTCGAAGGGGCAAAATTATGGTCAACGGTCTACGCTATTTTCAATCGTTTAAACTATGAATTTAAAATGTTGGACAGCGTGATGATGCGCTATCGGTGCCGGCAGACTCTGGAGTTAATGAGCAGCTACGCCACGAGGGCGCACGCGGCGCGCTTAGCAATAGACGTGGATTTCTACCGGCGCAGAATAAATCGTGAGGAGATAGATGAAGTTTTATCCGCTGCCAGAAAAAAAATTAAAGAAATATTAAGACGACATGCGGCAGTGTCGGTAGTGTATGACGTTTTCGAATTAATCGATAAATATGCAGAGTTGATTGGCGAGGCAATATGCGGAGTATGCTATTTGCCGGCTGAATTTAAAACGCGCCTTACCGAAGGAGATCTGCAATATTTTAGAATTGAGAAAGCCCGGATCGCGCAACTGATTGCCCGTAGGCTTAAGGAGCGTATGGAGCTTGTGGCCCGGGGAGAGGTTGAGCGCCTACGGCCGTTAAGCCCGGAAGAAGCTTTAGTTTATGCGCGGTTCAGTTTTTCGGGCCTAGCGCAAAAAGCCGAGGATG
>JBFZAQ010000014.1:0-3134 GCA_041308885.1 Candidatus Omnitrophota bacterium
CCTTTATCCGCCAGAGTTTTAAATGCGCGGATAATCCCCTCTTCGTATTCCGGATCAAGCGTTAAATAGGGATGGGCCCAATCGCCGAAAACACCCAGGCGTTGAAATTGCTCCCGCTGAATCTTAACAAAATTTAAGGCATAATCATGGGCCTTTTTTCTGAACTCGACCTGGCCGATTTGATACTTAGTAATCCCCAACTCTTTAAAAAGCTGATGCTCTACGGGCAGGCCATGACAGTCCCACCCCGGGATATAGGGGGCATCACAACCCTGCATTGATTTATACTTGACAATTATATCCTTTAAGGTCTTATTCAACGCATGACCGATGTGGATATTACCGTTAGCGTAAGGCGGGCCGTCATGCAGGATGTATTTGGGCTTACCCTGGCCAGCTTGACGCAAGCGGCCGTAAAGATCGGTATCCTGCCAGCGAGCCAGCATTCCGGGCTCCCGCTTAGGCAGATCCGCCCTCATCGGAAAATCAGTCTTGGGCAAATTGAGGGTATTCTTATATTCCATTATACAGCACCCTTAGTGACACTTTTGATACGCTGACACCTTGACACCCATCACGCTCCAGGGGAATATTCGGGTGTCAGAGTGTCAGTGTGTCAGAGTGTCATTTTAACTTTAAACTTAATACTTACGCATTTACTCCACTTACACTCTTATTTTATATACTTCCCAATAATCGGCTTTAAGTCCTTCTTGACTTTGGCCGGTATTTTCTCGCGGTCAGTCATAATGGCGAATTTCAAAGCCTCCTGACACTCGCAAGAACGCTCAACCGGCAGCTGCCTAATTGCTGCGCAGAGTATCTTCTTCGCATTTTCGCTATTCTTTTGCAAATTATTAATCACCATTTCCACCGTAACTGAGGCGTGCTGCGGATGCCAGCAATCATAATCGGTAACTGCTGCCAACGTAGCATAACAGATTTCGGCTTCCCGGGCAAGCTTAGCCTCAGGCATATTAGTCATGCCGATAATATCCAGGCCCCAACTACGGTATAGCTGCGATTCGGCCAGAGTGGAAAACGCCGGGCCTTCCATATTCAAGTAAGTCCCGCCCTGATGCATATTCATCTGTATGGCGCTTCCGGCATTAAAAATAGCCGCTGCCAAATGAGCACAAACAGGGTGAGCAAAAACAATATGAGCCACGATGCCCTTATCGAAAAAAGTCATATTGCGGGCATGGTTAGTCCGATCGACAAACTGATCAACCACCACAAAATCCAGCGGCTTAAGATGCTCTTTAAGGCTGCCGCAGGCAGTCACGGAAATTATCCGCTCCACGCCCAGTTTCTTGAAAGCGTAGATATTGGCCCGGTAATTAATTTCACTCGGGCTAAGGCGATGGCCTATGCCATGGCGAGGCAAGAAAACCACCTCTTTGCCTTCGAGTTCTCCCACGATAAACTTATCGGAAGGCTTGCCAAACGGCGTAGTCACAGATTGACGCTTTACATTCTTAATCCCCTCGATTTTATATAACCCGCTTCCCCCGATTACCCCAATACGGCCCATGCGCTCTCTCCTTAGATGGATAACTCTGCGGCCCGGATCAACGCTGCCTTGGCCGCGGCGGTTAAGTTATTTATGTCGCGGTTTAAAACCCGTAATCCGGCTTCAGTTGTCCCGTTCTTAGACGTAACTTGAATTTTGACTTCCTCGGCCGATAACCGTTGCCGGTCTAAATATTGAATAGTCCCGCGGGCGGTTAATTGCGCCAGAAGCCGGGCCTGCTCGGGACTAAACCCGAGATTATGCGCAGTGACGCTAAAAGAAGGTATAAATACTTTCTCGGAAAAATCTTGAATTTCTTGCGCACTTTTGCCTTGGACCAAATCACAGAAAAAACCCGGCCCGCTTCCGGAAATAGCCGTAGCCGCGTTCATCATGCCCTCTTCAATTATCAATACCTTTCCGGTATTCCGGAATAGGCCGTCGGCAAAATCAAGGTCGGCCTGAGCGGTAAAACTACCCCGAGATAAACAGACCACCCCGCTGCCGATCTTGGCGGCGATATTCGGCATAGCCCTGATAACCCGCACCGAACCTAATAATTCTTCGATAAACCGGGTAGTTATGCCGGCGGCGATGGAGATAACTAGCTGCTTGGGCGTGATTACCGGCCTTATCTCGCGCAGCAAGACCGAGAAATCTTGCGGCTTAACTGCCAAGATGATCGTTTGCGCCGCGCGAACTAAAGAAACACAATCCAAAACCGCGCTTACCCCGGAGAGGCCACGGATCTTAACTTCTTGCTTGTCAAAAACGCTGACCGTATACGCGGCCTTAATCCGTTCGGCAATCGCCGCGCCCATATTTCCGTAACCTATTATACCGACTTTATTCATCACCATGTCGCAATTACTGCCCGCTGCCATAATCCGATCAATTAAAAATATTCCTGATAAATCTCGCGCGCGCGGTTAATCCCCCGCATTAGCAGATTAGACGATACTTGCTGGGAAAGTATGAGCTCAATCTCTTTGCCGCTTTGGGCATAAGAAAGGGCGCCTAAACAAGCAGTGTAAAGCAAATACTTCTGACCGGCAAGATCCGGATGCGAGACCAATGCGGGTGCGAATAACTCAGTATTAATCTTACCCAGCTTAACACATATGCCTAAGACTTGCTCCAGAGTTTCCAAAAACCCTTCCAATAGAGTAGCCCGGCCGCAAACGATAAAAGTATCGATTTGTTCGCTGGGCAACAAAACATCGACGGACTGCTTGATCAACCGGCAAACTTCCTGGGTCCGGGCCGCAGAAATCCCGGCAATATTCTTATACTTAACCGGCTTATAAATATTATTTTTTTTGACTAGGATCTCTTTCTCATCATCTTGCGCCTGCCGATCGCCAACCGAGGCATGGGAACGCTTAACGTCCTCGGCCAGCTCAAAGGGGATTTTTAACTCTTCAGCTAAGGCCCGAGTGATCAAATCTCCGCCGCAAGCCAATATTTCAATGTGATTAAGGCGACCGTTTTTATACAATAATAATTGCGCGCTATCGGCCCCCAAGTCACAGATGATATGCGTGCCAGTCTTAAGCTCATCGCTAAAAACCGCCCGGCTAGTCGCTATGCCGGAATAAATCAAACGCTTGGTTTCATATCC
>JBFZAQ010000015.1:0-7060 GCA_041308885.1 Candidatus Omnitrophota bacterium
CAATCACGATCCTCGGATTCTTGCGCAGCGCTTGCACCTGCCCATCCATTGGGACCCCGCCGATAAGACAAGCAGTCTTCATCCCGAAAGGATAAGTCAGCCCCTGAAATGCTTCGCTGATTTGAATCGCCAGCTCGCGCGTAGGCGCCAAAATCAACCCGACTCCTTTCATATTCGCCAGGCGCTGAACCATGGGGATGGCAAAAGCATGGGTCTTGCCGGTCCCGGTCTGGGCGATACCGACCACATCTTTGCCTTCAATGGCCAGCGGGATCGCCTTGAACTGGATCGGGGTCGGGCTCTTAAACTTAATGCGCTCCAAGATCTCTAATATCTTAGGAACGATACCTAACCCGAAAAAACTTCTTTCCGGCTGATTGTTCGGATGGGCTGAATTGGGCGTCATTTTAAACCTTTGAATTAATTACCTGCGGGGGGCGGCGCAGCTTGGATTGAGTATTTAACCAAAACAAATTGCGGTTATGCCGCACCCAATCTTTAATTATGGCATATCCCATGAAACGGAAAAAGGCATTGCGAAAACGCAACTTGACCAACAAGATGAGCGAATTCCCAAGCGAATAGAACCGGGTATAGGCCTTAAGCACATTGATCTGCAATTCGCGCGCCGACACCAGCTTAGGGGTAAAAACAATGTGCTGGCCGTCGTAAAGACGCCAATCCTTATTAAATATGCGATTCTGCTTATCCAGATCCGCGTGCACCTTGGTACCGGGGAAAGGGGTCAAGATCATCATCTGAATGGTATCAATCTTATTCTTGATCGCAAACCTGACCGTTTCCCACACCGTTTTTGTATTATCATCGTCCGACCCCAAAACAAACATGCCGTGGATCTTGATCTTTTTCCGATGAAATGACTTGATGGCATGAACGATCTCATCAATAGTCTGCTTCTTATCGTAGGCTTTCAGGGTTTTGCTGTTGATTGACTCAAATCCGATACAGGCCACCCGGCAGCCGGCTTTAGCCATCAGCGTTAACAAAGACTCATCCCGGGCCGCGTCGCAACGTACTTGGCAAGCCCAATCACCCACCTTGCGCCGAATCAAAGACCCCAGCAACTCCCGCGTGCGTCCGGAATTCGCGGTAAAGTTATCGTCACAGAAGAAGATCTGCCTGGTTTGAGTTGTCGCTAATTCCTGTTCAATGCTCGCGGTACTGCGAAAACGATACTTGCGGCCGAACATCTTGGTCACCGAACAAAAACTGCAATCAAAAGGGCAGCCCCGCGAAGTAGAAATCGGAGTCATCCCGGCCGGTATACGATACCCCTTGATCAAGGAATAATCCGGAAAAGGAAGCGTATCTAAGTCCTCGACCGGTTTACCGTAGACTATCTTGTCCCGTAACGAACCGTTGACAATATCCTCAATGACGCCTTCAGCCTCACCCACCACCACCTGACGGGCATATTGCCCGGCTTCCTCGGGTAATAAACTGGCATGCACGCCTCCGATAATGACTTTTTCCTTCGGAAGCTGCTTGGCAATCTCGTAGCCCCGGTGGGCCGTAGAAGTCAAAATAGAGATACCTACTAAGTCGGCCTGCAAACGGGAATAATCCGGGGCGTAAATATCTTCCTTATAAACCTGAACATCGTGCCCCCGATTCTTAAGAATGGTCCCCAAATATACCGGGCCAAGCAAAGGCATGGAAATCTTACTGAATACATTAGCCGTGGTCGACCGGGGCTCAATAAGAACGATTTTCATGGGTGTAAAGAATAACTAACCATTAACCACGCGCACGTTAACCGCCCGCGGGCCTTTAGGCGAATCTTCAATCTCAAATTCTACTTTCTGCTCGTCTTTAAGCTCGGCAAATGACGCGTCAACCACGCTGCTCTGATGAAAAAAGACTTCCCTTCCGTCAGTATCGCTGATAAAACCAAATCCCCTATCCCGAACCACTTTCTTGATCTTTCCGGTATGCATCTGCAACCTCCTAAGTTATATTGATAAAAAAGAGCGATCCCGGCCAGAAAGCCGGAACCGCCCCCTGCGACTATACCTTGGTGACTTTGACTGCCTGATAACCTTTAGGGCCTTTTTCAATATCGAACTCGACTTCCTGGCCTTCAGCTAAGGTCTTGAAACCTTCCCCTTGGATAGATTTATGGTGCACAAAGACATCTTCGCCTGATTCAGGGGTAATGAACCCATAACCTTTCTGATCATTGAACCACTTTACTTTCCCGCGTGCCATATTCTTAATCACCTCCTTTTACCGGTAATAGCATTCAACGATCAAAAAAAACAAAAAAGCCGCAAAGGTTAGCTAACTTCCTTCTACGGCTTAAGTTCTTCTAATCTTCTATCTGCTATACCTATGTGTTTTTTATTATACTACTGCGCATGATCTTGTCAACTACAATTTTACGATCTTTTTTTCTTCTGCGATTGCGAAGTTCCGCTCGCCGGCAACATGGCATGATATTCCTGCAATGATTTCGGCCGGCTCTGCCGGTTCGTAACGGCATCAATGCCGTCTACCGTAGCCCGGGCCGCAGACATTGTGGTTACGTAGGGGATTTTGTACTGTATGGCCAGCATGCGAATATAACTGTCGTCATAAACGCTCGTCCGTCCGGCAGGAGTATTAACAATCAACCCGATCTCCCGGTTTTTGATCAAATCGGCCAGGTTAGGCCGGCCTTCTTGAAGCTTTTTTACCATCAGCGAATCCAAACCTTTTCCTTTAAGGAGACGATGCGTGTTCTCGGTAGCAAAGATCTTAAAACCCATCTTTAAAAGCTTCTCGGCAATAGAAGGCAATTCACCCTTATCCTTGTCCGCGACCGTTACCAACACATTGCCCGTAATCGGCAATCTCGTACCCGCTGCTTCCTGGGCCTTAAAAAAGGCTAGCCCGAAATCCTCATCTATCCCCATCACCTCTCCGGTTGCCCGCATCTCCGGGCCCAGAACCGGGTCAACTTCCGGGAACATATTAAAAGGAAACACCGATTCCTTGACGGTTACATAAGGAAGCTGCTTATGAACCAATTCCGGAAAATCACTTATTTTCTTACCCAGCATTAACTGCGTGGCGATGCGCGGCAGGGGTATTCCCACTGTTTTGGCTACCAAAGGCGCGGTGCGCGAGGCCCGCGGATTAGCTTCCAATATATAGACCTGATCGTCACAAATAGCGAACTGAATATTGATTAAACCGTTTACTTTTAATTCCCGGGCAATCTTTTTGGTCCACTCGTCGATAGTCCGTAGATGTTCCGGCTTGATTGTGCGCGGGGGGATAGTGCAGGCGGAATCCCCGGAATGAATGCCGGCGTGCTCAATATGCTCCATGACCGCGGCCACAAATGTATCCTCGCCGTCACAAAGGGCGTCCACTTCACATTCCGTAGCCTTCTCCAAGAAACGGTCAATCAGCATAGGATGCTCGGGGCTTACCTGGATCGCTTCTTTAGCGTAATGAACCAGCATCTTCTCATCATAAATAACCTCCATACCCCGGCCGCCTAAAACAAATGACGGCCTGACCATTACCGGATAACCGATGCGCCGGGCGATGACCAACGCCTCCTCCAGTGAAAAAACCGTTGCGCCCTCGGTCTGGCGAATGCCCAAGGCGATCATCTTCTGCCGGAACATCTCGCGGTCCTCGGCAAAAGCGATGCTCTTAGTGCTGGTCCCGAGGATCTTCACGCCGTTACTCTCCAGTTCGGCGGCGATATTTAACGGCGTCTGCCCGCCAAATTGCACAATGGCTCCGACCGGTTTTTCTTTTTCCCAAATAGCCAGGACATCTTCCACGGTCAACGGCTCAAAATACAGCTTATCGGAAGTATCGTAGTCGGTAGAAACCGTTTCCGGATTACAATTGATCATGATCGACTCGTATCCTTCTTGGCGTAAGGCAAAAGCCGCGTGAACGCAGGTATAATCAAATTCAATGCCCTGGCCGATCCGATTAGGCCCGCCCCCTAAAATCAAAACTTTCTTTTTAGGGGATACCGCAACCAGGTCCTTGCCGGAAGAATAGGTTGAATAATAATAAGCGGCATTATCCACTGCGCTGACCGGGACCGGCTCAAATCGGGCATTACCGACTACTTTCTTTCTCCGGCCGCGCACTTCTAGCTCTTTAACTCCGAATATCTTAGCCAGGTATTTGTCGCTAAAACCCCACTCTTTGGCTTTCTGCAAAGCTGCGTCGGATAACCCCGGCCAGCCGGCCTTAAGGAGCTCTTCTTCAAATTGAACCATATCCTGCATTTCCCGAATGAATTGCTTACCTATATATGTCAGGCCATAAAGATCCTCAACGCTCATTCCTTTGCGCAGCGCCTCATACATCAAGAATACCCGCTCGCTGGACGGATACGCCAGCTTAGACTTCAATTCATCCAAAGAAAGGGTATTAAAATCCTTAGCAAACCCTAAACCATACCTTCCGATCTCCAGGGACCGGATCGATTTCTGAAAGGCTTCCTTAAAAGTCTTGGCGATGCTCATCACTTCGCCGACTGCCTTCATTTGCGTGCCCAGGATGTCTTTGGCTTGGGGGAATTTCTCAAAGGCCCACCGGGCAAATTTTATTACTTTATAATCACCCCAGGGTTCGTATTTTTCCAAGGTGCCTTTACGCCAATAAGGTATTTCATCCAGCGTAAGCCCGGCGGCTAATTTAGTGGAAACCCGAGCGATAGGAAACCCGGTGGCCTTGGAAGCCAACGCGGAAGAGCGCGAGGTGCGGGGATTGATCTCAATAACCACCAGCCGGTCATCTTTAAGATTATGGGCAAACTGGATATTAGTTCCCCCGACTACCCCGATAGCTTCAACGATTTGATAAGAATAATCCTGCATCCTCTGCTGCAACTCCTGCGGCACGGTAACCATCGGGGCGATACAGAAGCTGTCGCCGGTATGCACCCCCATAGCGTCAATATTCTCGATAAAACAAACCGTGATCTTCTGATTCTTCTCATCGCGCACAACTTCCAGTTCCAGCTCTTCCCATCCGATCACCGCCTCTTCAATCAACACCTGATGGATAAGGCTGGCATTTAAGCCCCGCAGGGTTAGAACCCGCAAATCCTCGGCGTTATAAGCAATTCCGCCTCCTGTTCCACCTAGTGTATACGCCGGGCGCACCACTACCGGATACCCCAATTTCTGGGCCACTTGCAAAGCTGCTTCTTCGGTAAGGCAGATCTCGGAACGGGGAACCGGAATGCCGAGCTTCTTCATCGTATCCTTAAAAGCCTCGCGATCCTCTCCGCGCTCTATAGCGTCAGCTTTGACCCCGATGATCTTTACCCGGTATTTTTCCAAAACCCCGGCCTTATTCAAAGCCGAAGCCAAATTCAATCCGGTCTGGCCGCCTAGATTAGGCAAGAGCGCATCCGGCCTCTCCTTGGCAATGATCTTAGTCAAGCTCTCCACGGTCAATGGCTCTATATAAGTATGATCCGCCGTCCCCGGATCAGTCATGATCGTAGCCGGGTTGGAATTTACTAAAATGATTTCATAGCCTTCTTCGCGCAAGGCCTTACATGCCTGTGTACCGGAATAATCAAATTCACAGGCCTGGCCGATAATGATCGGACCGGACCCGATGATTAAAACTTTATTAATGTCTTTTCGCCGCGGCATATTAAATCCCCTTGGGAGCTGCTGAATAGTTGGACTAAATTAATGAAATCGGCTTATTATATTGAGATTGAACCGGAGAGTCAAGCGTAATGTTGCCTGGCCTTTCCCCGCATATCCCGGGCATGGGCCACGGATATTGAACTTTCCTTTTCCCCGCTCATCATCTGGGCCATCTCCCGCACCCGGGCTTCTTCATCCAGCAAATCAACTATTGTCAAGGTGCGGTTATCTTTAACCTTATTTGAAACTCTAAAGTGGTTATCCGCGAATGAGGCTATCTGCGGCAGGTGAGTTAGAGAAATAATCTGCCGGTCGCAAGAAATCTCCCGCAGTTTCTGCCCGATGACCGCTCCCAATCTGCCGCCGATCTGGGCGTCAATCTCATCAAAGATGAGAACCGGAATAGGGTCAACCTTGGTCAAAGCTTTCTTTAAGGCGAGCATCAGGCGGGCCGCTTCTCCGGATGAAACAATATCCGCCAAAGGCTTAAGGCTTTCCCCTGCATTGGGGCTGATATAAAAGCTCACCGCATCCGCCCCCTCGGGATTAAGCTCGGTTTTCTCCAGCCGGACTTCAAACTCAACATGCGTAATCCCCAAATCAGTCAGTTCTTTTTCGATTGTCTTCTCTAATAGCTGCGCGGCTTTCTTCCTTTGCCGGGTTATTTGCCGCGAGATCTCAATAAGCTTTTCTTCATGGCCTTTAAGCTCATCCCGTAAAACCGCATCACTATGCTCAAGGTCCATAATAAATTCATACCGGGTTTTGGCTGCCCGGTAAAACTGCGCGGCTTGCTCAAGCGAGGGGCCGTATTTACGCCGGATCTCATCGTAGGCGTCAGCCTTACGGTTAATTTCAGCGGCCTCTTGGGGCTCGAAAGAAAGAGAGTCCAAATAATTGCGCAGATCCAAGAGTAACGTTGAGGCGCTGCCCTGAATCTGATCCAACGCTTCGGTAAACTTCTGCGTGGACTCGTCTATTCTGTTCAAAGCCTTTAAGGGCCCGAAACCTTCGGAAATACTCTCGCTTACCCCCGTTTCGCCATTCTCCAAAAGATTGATTATTTGACTGGCGTATTCGTACAACCGCTCGACATTATTTAAACGAGTCTTCTCTTGCATCACCTGATCATGCTGTGCCGGATCCAAAGCCACCGTTTCTAACTCGCGCACCTGGTGGCTTAAAAGATCCAGCTCCCGCTCTTTAGAGTCAGCGGCCAAGAGCAAATCCTTAAGCTTAGCCTGGGTTTCGCTATATTGACGATACTGCCGGCTATATTCAACCTGTAAAGATCCCATTTCAGTAAGCCGATCCAAAATTCCCAAATGCGAACTCTGCTCAAGAAGCATCTGATGATCGTTAGGGCCGTGAAAATCAACCAAATGATTCCCTAATTCCCTAAGCTGAGCTACGGT
>JBFZAQ010000016.1:0-3647 GCA_041308885.1 Candidatus Omnitrophota bacterium
GGTTAACCGGCAAACCTGTTTTAGGTTTACTTCAGTCATGCCTCACTCTGATTTCATCCACCTGCATTTACACACTCAATACAGCCTCTTAGACGGCGCCTGCCGTATCCCCGAGATCCTCGCTTTAGCCAAACAATATAGAATGGATTCTTTGGCCATCACCGACCATGGCAACATGTTTGGCGCTATTGATTTCTATCTGGAGGCGCAAAAAGCCGGGGTCAAGCCCATAATCGGCTGCGAAACTTATATTGCCCCGGGAAGCCGCTTAGATAAATCCGGTTCGATCTCGGACGAGGTGGCGTTTCATTTGATTCTTTTGGCCCGCAACGAAGAGGGTTATCATAATCTGAT
The DNA here is from genome assembly GCA_041308885.1 of Candidatus Omnitrophota bacterium. Lineage (GTDB taxonomy): Bacteria > Omnitrophota > Gorgyraeia > Gygaellales > Profunditerraquicolaceae > JBFZAQ01. The sequence goes on from JBFZAQ010000016.1 coordinate 355, forward strand.
GAAACTGGTATCATCTGCCTATTTAGAAGGTTTTTATTACAAACCCCGCATCGATAAAGAAATTCTCAATCAGTATTCTGCCGGATTGATCGGGCTGAGCGCTTGCCTGAAGGGCCAGGTCCCCTGGTTTATCCGTCAAAATCGTTTTAATGATGCGTTAAAAGCGGCGGATGATTATTTGCATATCCTGGGAAAAGGCAATTTCTATCTCGAGCTGCAGGAAAACGGCATCCCGGAACAGCGCGAAGTGAATAAAGGTTTGATTAAGATTTCCCGGGAATTGGGTATTCCTCTTGTTGCTACTAACGACGTCCATTATTTATCCCGCGATGTTGCGCGTAGCCATGAGGGGTTGATGTGTATTCAAACCCAGACTACACTTAGCGATCCTAACCGCATGCGCCTGCAAACTGACGAGTTTTATTTTAAATCTCCGGATGAGATGAAAAAGCTTTTTAGCGAGCTGCCGGACGCGATCCGCAATACCGCGGAAGTCGCCGGCCGTTGTAATCTGGAATTAGATTTTAAAAGCGTGCATCTGCCTAAATATGAGGCGCCCGCGGGCCAAAGTAAAGACGAATACCTGCGTAAGTTGTGCGCGGAGGGATTAATACGATTGTTCCCCAATGCCGCGGATTCGATTAATGACCGCCTGACCCATGAGTTAAAAATCATCAAGGATATGGGGTTTACCAGTTATTTCCTGATCGTTTGGGACTTTATTCATTATGCCAAAAGCCAGGGGATTCCGGTTGGGCCGGGGCGCGGAAGCGCCGCGGGAAGCATTGTCAGCTATCTTTTGGGAATTACCGATATCAATCCTTTAAAATATGGATTGTTATTCGAGCGGTTTCTCAATCCTGAGCGCTTGGGATTGCCGGATATCGATATTGATTTTTGTTATGAGCGGCGGCCGGAAGTCATTGATTACGTAACCAAAAAATACGGCCGGGAAAACGTGGCTCAGATTATCACCTTTGGGACTATGCAGGCGCGGGCTGTAATCCGGGATGTCGGACGGGTTATGGGGATAAGCTACGCGGACGTTGACCGCATTGCCAAAATGATCCCGCCGGATCCAAATATAACTTTAAAAGACGCGCTGGAAAACGAGCCTGAACTCAAAAATTTGTATCAACATGACGCCCAGATTAAAGAATTAATCGATACCGCCGTGCCGATCGAGGGGTTAAACCGTCACGCCTCGATTCATGCCGCCGGAGTGGTTATCGCCGATAAACCGCTGAATGAGTATATGCCGTTGTTTAAATCCCAGGATGATCAGATAACCACCGGTTATAGCATGAGCGCTTTGGAAAAAATCGGCCTATTGAAAGTCGATTTTCTGGGATTGCGGACCTTAACCGTAATCAGCGAAACGATCAAGCTGATCGTTAAAACTCAAAATAAGGAAGTGGATATAAACAAGCTCCCTCTTGATGATAAGCCCACGCTGGCTTTGCTCTCCTCGGCGCAAACCGGGGGGGTCTTTCAGGTGGAAAGCTCGGGGATGCGCGATTTGCTAAAGAAGCTGGAACCCGAACGGTTCGAGGATCTAATCGCTTTATTAGCGCTCTATCGGCCCGGCCCCATCGGTTCGGGGATGCTTGATGATTTCATTCAGCGCAAACACGGCCGCGTACCGATCAAATACGACCATAAAAAGCTGGAGCCGATTCTCAAGGAAACTTACGGGATCATGGTTTATCAGGAGCAGATTATGCAGATCGCCTCGGCCCTGGCCGGCTTTAGCCTTGCCCAAGCGGATTTATTGCGCCGGGCCATGAGTAAGAAGATCCCTGAAGTCATGGAACAGCAACGCAAGATCTTTGTCCAGGGGTGCGTCAAAAACGATATTAGCGAGCATACCGCCAGCAAAATATTCGATCTCATTGAGTACTTTTCGGGGTACGGCTTTAATAAAAGTCATAGCGCCGCCTATGCCTTGATTTCATACCGCACCGCGTATCTTAAGGCCAATTACCCCGTTGAGTTTATGACTGCGTTATTGACTTCGGAACGCGATAACACCGATAAGATCGTGGAGTATATTAACGAGTGCGGCCGGATGGGGATCAATGTCTTACCGCCGACGATTAATGAAAGCTCGGGATTGTTTAAAGTTGTCGATTCCCAGACTATTCGTTTCGGCTTGCTGGCGGTCAAGAATGTCGGCCAAGGAGCGGTTGAATCTATTATTGCGGCTCGAGAAAAAGACGGGCGTTTTAACTCGCTGGAAGACTTGTGCAAACGGATTGATTTACGCCTGGTGAATAAAAAAGTCCTGGAGAGCCTGATTAAATGCGCGGCCCTGGATGAATTCAAGATGCCGCGGGCCCATATGGTGGCCCATCTGGATAAAATCTTGGATATGTCGTCGCGCTCTCAGCGCGAGCTGGCAACCGGACAGCTTTCTTTTTTCGATGCCGAGTTTAAAGAAAGCCCCTCGCTGCAAATTAAGAATTTACCTTCAATCAAGGAATGGCCGGAGACGCAGTTATTGTCTTTTGAAAAAGACATGCTGGGATTTTACGTCAGCGGACATCCCTTGGCTCGTTACGCGGGGCCGCTTAAGCGTTTTGCCTCCAGCGCGATTTTGCATTTGCGCGAGCATCAGGACCAGGAAGAGGTTAAGGTTGTCGGCTTGATCGCTAAAATTAAAAATACCCTGACTCGGGCTAAACAGGAAAAAATGGCCATATTATTATTGGAGGATTTATCGGCCAATGTGGAGCTGTTGGTATTCCCGCAGGCGTATCAGCAAGTGTCCCGTTATATCCAGCTTAACACCGTGGTTATGGTTAGAGGCAGACTGAATCTAAAAGAAGAGACTCCGAAGATTGTGGTCAATGATCTATTTCCTTTTGATGAAATTTACAAGCTGATTAGCAGCTTAAATATTGAATTGACCGGCGCGCGCGAGAATCTTTTTTCGAGCTTGAAGGAGTTATTGGCTGCCGCCCCGGGGAAAATTCCGGTTTATCTGCATATCCACACTCCGGTTAAGTCCAAGATTCAGCTGGTGGTAGGAAACGGGCTTTTTGTCCAGCCCAGCGAGAAGTTAATTCAGGATATTGAGTCATTATTGGGCGCCGAAAGATTAAAACTGGTTATATAATGGAAGATTAGAGCCTAGGGGAAGGCCGGGTATACGTCGGTACACAAAAATAGGCTGTAATCGCAATACAATAATGTCCGGTATTAACAAAGCAAGAATGTCCGGTTTTAAAATTGCTATAATGATTCTCTCTAAAGGAGGGTCATATGGCAATAAAGGACATTATAATGGCTAC
>JBFZAQ010000017.1:0-9321 GCA_041308885.1 Candidatus Omnitrophota bacterium
CCTTAAAGATCTTAGCCAAGTCGCGCACGAGGTTGCGAAAATCCACCCTCCCGCAGGCGGTAAAATAAAAAATGATCTTGGCCCGGTCAAAGGCGTACTCGGCCTGTACCAGCTTCATCTCCAGCTTGTGCTCTTCGATCTTCTTCTGGCACTGGCCGGAGGCCTCCTTAGCCCGCAGTTTATTATCCTCAATCTGTTTAATATCATTAGGCATAGCCGCGCGCACGATTTTTTTCAGCGGTTCGGACGGCTTAGTTTCCGGAGCTGATCCGTTGACCGGGACAACCTGGCCATAATCCAGCCCGCGGTCATGCTCGAGGATAACCAGATCGCCCTCTTTACAATTTACTCCCGCGCAATTATATAAAAAAGGCTGGCCGAATTCGCGCAGCCGCACTAATACTACTTTATCCATACCCCTGCCCTCACATTCGAAATCAACAACCTCACATTCATATTCTGCTCGATATACAGCCTGGAATCCGCCAAAAGTTTAAATATCCTATCCAGCTCTTGCCAGGTATACCGCTGGGCGTATAGCGATACGTCGTTGCCGCGGTCAATATTAACAATCTCCTGCCGGCTCCCCCCGGCTTTAGCCAAATAAACGTCCCGGAACCAGGCTGCTAATACGGATAAGTACCCGCGTAAGGATACCCGGTTGGCGCTTAGAGTCAAATCGCTCGCCTTCTTGGGGGAAAAAATAAATTCATCCAGCACCCTATTCTTTTCCTGCAGGATATCCCTTTCTTTCAAAACCAGCGCCGCCCCCAATCTGCCTTCGCAATAAAAGGCCAGGAAGTGCGCCAGATGGGCGTGCAGGCCATAATCATTTTGCAGCAACTCCCGCAAGGCAATACGGCCGAGCGGGCTGAACTTTACCGTCTGGCACCGGGAAACGATGGTCTTAAAAAGCATCCCCGGGGCGCAGGTAACCAGAATAAAAACGCAATTATCCGCGGGCTCCTCGAGAACCTTAAGCAACGCATTGGCTGCCTCCGCGCTTAAGCGCTCAGCGTTATCAATGATATAAACTTTCTTGCCGCCTTCAAAAGACCTTAAGGCCATACTCTGCTGAAGACTGCGCACCTGGTCGATCTTAATTGCGTCAACACTGTCTTCAATACAATGCACATCCGGATGCTGGCCGCGGCTGATCTTTTTGCAGGCCGGACACACCCCGCAGGCATCACCGGCGTAACTTGGGCAGTTAAGCGCCGCGGCAAAGGCCTTAGCTGCCAGCTTCTTGCCGATACCATCCGGGCCGGCAAAAAGGAACGCCCCTTGAGCGCGGTTGATCGCGATGTAGGCTTTTAACGCTGCGATAGGCTTAGCGTGGCCTTTTATGCTAGAGAAGACCATAATAAGGTTAAATTCAAATTACAAAGCACAAATTCAAAAATAAGCACAAATGACAAATACCAAATGACAAGAATTGGTAATTTAAATCTGGAATTTGTTTTGGTTTTTGAATTTTGTCATTTGATATTATCGTAATTCCTTTTGCACTATCTCCCTTATAATCTCCTGCGTCGCGGCGATATCTTTCTGCTGTTTGACTACCCTGATCCTCTTGGGCTCTTGTTTGGCCAGCGCCAAGTATCCCCGGCGCACCTTAACGTGGTACGCTAGCGAACGGCTCTCAATGCGGTCTTTATCCCGCAACCGGGTATTCAACCCCTTCTTGGGCTCAAGATCGATATAAATCGTAAGATCCGGAATTGTCCCGCGCGCGGCAAAAGCTCCCAAGGAATTAATCAGCCGCATATCCATGCCTAACCCAAACCCCTGATAAGCGCGGGTAGAATCCAAGAAGCGATCACAGACCACGATCAGGCCTTTATTAAGCGCGGGCTGTATCATCTGCGCAACCAATTGCGAGCGGGCCGCCATATAGAGCAGCATCTCGGCCTCTGGCGTCATCCGGCCGTTCTGCTTATCCAAAAGGATCTTGCGGATCTTCTCGCCGATAGGGGTACTCCCCGGCTCGCGTAAGAAAATCACAGGCTGACCCCGCTGCCGCAAATAACGACATAAGAGTTTCGACTGCGTACTCTTGCCGCTTCCTTCCGAGCCTTCAAAGGTAATAAATAAACCACGTTTAGCCATAACCAAACTCTCCCGCCCTGCGACGCCACGTCTTTTTCTCCGGGAATACCGGAATTTACTTTGCGGGCTAAAATTTTTGCCGTACGCTGTAGCGGGTCCTGCCTGCTGCGCCACCCCGCTGTGCTCTCCGCCTGCGGCGGATGCGCGCAGCGGGGACCCCGGCTCCGCAGTCACCCGCTACTTGACCCCTACCCACTCGAAATTACACCAAACCACCGACAAAAAAATTACTCTTTATTATTAGGCCGCGTCTTTACAACACATATGCCACTTGCTGAATTATTGATAGTAACATTATACTCATTTGCCGTCATCCCACGTATCTCATCCGCCTTAATAAAATCTTTCTTCTCTCTTGCATCTTCACTTTGGGCCAACTTATTCAACAGGTCATCTGGTAATTTCTGGCGAGGCCGGGCAACCAATCCAAGGATAGGGAAAAGATTTCTTAGCAAGGATTCCACATACAGAAAAGCCTCTTCTTTAGCAGACGACATAAATCTTAATCCTAAATCACTTAATTCAAAGAGACAAGCTAAGGCTTGAGGAGTATTAAAATCATCGTCCATAGCCTGTTCAAATTTTACTCTAAGTTTTTCAATTTTATCCTTATCCGTATCAATGAGATTTCTTTTTGCTCTATTTCCTGAATCAGATAAATTTTTTTGCCTAGCCCTCAATTCGCGAACCTGCGCACATGAATCAATGGACGAAAAAAACTTATCAAAGTTATCTTTTTGTTTCACTGCTTCTTCAATTTTATTATCGGTGTAATCTGTCGGGTGAGAATAGTGCGTCGATAAAAAAAACAACTTTAAAAGATCGGCGTCCTGGTATTTATTCATAAAATCATTGATCGTTACAAAATTGCCCAGAGACTTGGACATCTTCTGGCCGTTAATAGTCAGCAAGCCGTGATGGATCCAGTAGCGGGCGAATTTTTTACCGGCGGCTTCGGATTGAGCAACCTCATTCTCATGATGAGGGAATATAAGATCAACGCCGCCGCCGTGGATATCGAACTCATCGCCCAGCAAATCCGAGCTCATTGCCGAACATTCGATATGCCACCCGGGGCGGCCCTTTCCCCACGGACTGTCCCAGGAAGGTTCATTTTCTTTAACCGCCTTCCACAAAGCAAAATCGAGCGGATTCTTTTTATTTTCTCCCGGGGCGACGCGCGTTCCGGATTCCATTTTATCCAATGCCTGATGAGAAAGCTTGCCGTAATCTTTAGCTTTGGCTATATCGAAATAGACGTCTCCGCCAGCGGCATAAGCCCTGCCTCGCGCGATCAGCTCCTCGATAAAAACAATCATCTTAGCTATGTATTCACTCGCCTTAGGCTCCAATATGTCGGCATCCTTACCTATACCCAGGCTCGCCAGCGCTTCATGATATGCTGCCAGATACTTTTGCGCCACCTTCTTGACCGAATCATTTAAATCCTCATTCGGATATTCATTTCTGGCTTTGTCTATGATCTTATCGTCTACGTCAGTTACGTTTCGCACCAGCTTAACCTTGTACCCTCTGTAGGCCAGATAGCGCCTGATCACATCGAAGACATAAGCGCTGCGGGCATGCCCGATATGCGGCTCATCGTAAACCGTCGGCCCGCAAACATACATGTTGACCGCCCGTGGATGTAACGGGATGAATTCTTCTTTGGTGCGAGTAAGTGAATTGTATATATGAATCGCCATTACTGTTAAAAACGCATATCAGATCATCAGGGTATCAGTAGGCAGGATATCAGCAGATCAGCTTATCAGGGTCAATTTAGCCTGATACCCTGATTTTCTGATATTCTACCCACTGATATTCTGATAACCTGATATACGCTTATCTTAGCCTTTCTCTAACTTTTTTATTCTAGTATCCAGATCATCAATATTCTGCATAATCGGATCCAGCACCTGGAGATGATCCAGGCTGATCTCGATCTTTTTACCATCCTGCTTGGTGATCCTCCCCGGCACACCCACGACCGTCGAATTAGCCGGGACATCCTTGATCACCACCGCGTTGGCCCCGACATAGGAATTATCTCCGATAGTAATATTACCCAAGACTTTCGCCCCGGCTCCGATAACCACATTATTCCCGATCGTCGGATGGCGTTTGCCTTTTTCCAATCCGGTGCCGCCGAGGGTTACTCCTTGGTACAATAATACATCGTCTCCGATCACCGCCGTTTCACCGATTACCACCCCGAATCCGTGGTCAATAAAAAAACGCTTGCCGATGGCGGCGCCGGGATGGATTTCGATACCGGTTGAGAACCGGGATAACTGACTGAGCATCCGCGCCGCTAAAAAAAAACGCGCCCGGTAGAAAACATTAGCCATCCGATAAGTAATCAAAGCGTGCAGCCCGGGATAAAAAAGGAGAATTTCTAATAAGCTGCGCGCGGCCGGGTCTTTGCTCAAGGCATTTTTAACATCCTCGCTGAAAAACGTCATTAGCAGGGCGATTTTCACCAGCCATAAAATAAATAATATGCCGATAATATTAAAGATAAGGCCCATATCAATCTCGCTTTCTGATTGTGACGACCGCGTAGGCGGCGATGGCCTCGCCGCTGCCGAGCCCTCCCAACCCTTCATTAGTCTTGGCTTTAACCGCCACATTCTCGGCTCCTACACCCAGGATCTGGGCGATTCTCTCACCCATCAACTTTTTAAAAGGAGCGAACGAAGGAACTTGAGCCACAAGCACCGTATCTAAATTATTAACTACATAACCTTTCTCTTCCAACATCTGTTTAACCGCAATAAGCAAATCCGCGCTCGAGGCGCCCTGATAGGCCGGATCGGTATCGGGGAAAAGAGTCCCGATATCATCCGCGGCCATGGCCCCCAGCAAGGCATCGGTGATCGCGTGCAGTAAGCAATCGGCGTCAGAATGCCCCAATAGCCCCTTTAGGTAGGGTATCTCCACCCCGCCGACGATCAGCTTGCGGCCTTCAACAAGACGATGAATGTCATAACCGATCCCGACTCGTATGTCCATATATGCTCGCTCCGCTTGACGTCCCACGTCCTACATCCTACGCCCCGCGGAACTCCTTATTCTCAAAATACCCCGCGCCACCGCCAGATCTTCCGGCGTGGTGATCTTCATATTATAATCCGAACCCGGCACCAGCGCCACCGGCCAACCCATCTTCTCCACCAACATGGCATCGTCCGTAACCGCGCGGCGCCCGAATTTCTTAAACGCCCGCTCAATAATTTCCCTGCGAAACCCCTGGGGCGTCTGTATCTCCCAAAGCTGCCGTCTATCCAATGTTTCCTTAATGAAATATCCATCCTTGACACTCTGACACTCTGACACTCTGACACTCTTTATAGTCGACTTCACCGCCACCCCCGGCACTGCCGCGCCCACGCGGGCAGCAGCCCGGATCACCGCGCTGATAATCTTGCGGTCAACAAACGGCCGCGCCGCGTCGTGGATCAAAACCAGGTTTGACTGCCGGATTATTGCCTTAAGCCCGCAGCCGACCGAATCCTGCCGCTCTTTACCACCTAAACAAACAACCGCGCATTTATTTATCGCCCACCGCCGGGCTAGGGCCTCGATCGCCTTACGGTTGGCCGGATTAGCCACAATCACAATCTCACCCACCCGCGGATGGGCCTGAAAAGTTTTCAGGCTGTGCGCGATCAACGGCAAAGATCCTAATCTGACAAGCGGCTTACTGACCGCCGAATGAAACCGCGCTCCTTTACCCGCAGCCAGAATCACGGCACTGACCAACTCCATAAGCTTATCTTTCCATCTTGGTAAAGATCATCCTGCCGGCCTGGGTCTGTAAAACGCTGGTAACCACGACCTTGACATCCTGGCCGAGCAGCCGGCGGGCGTCTTCCACCACCACCATTGTCCCGTCGTCAAGATAGCCGATGGCTTGATTATATTCCTTGCCTTCCTTAATCAGGCGCAGCTGCATCTGCTCACCCGGAAAAACTACCGGTTTAAGCGCGTTGGCCAACTCGTTGATATTCAGGACTTTCACCCCCTGCAGGGAAGCCACCCGGTTCAGATTAAAATCCACGGTCATAATCTTGGCTTCCAGGAGCTTGGCCAGCTTGACTAGCTTGGAATCAACTTCATTCAGCTCGGCAAAGTCTTCTTCATGAAAAGAGATATCCTGGCCGGAGTCTTTTTGAATAGTATGCAATATCTCAAGGCCCCTTCTGCCGCGCTGGCGCTTGATGTGGTCGGTGGAATCGGCGATCTGCTGCAGTTCTTTTAAGACAAAACGCGGAATCACAAACTTGCCCTCGATGAAACGGGCCTTACAGATATCCACAATTCGTCCGTCGATAATGACACTGGTATCCAGTAAAGTCAGATCCTGCGACTGGCTCTCGCGGCGCAGGCGCACATAAGGAATGATCACGTTAAATTCATCTTTTCCCCGCAACCCGATCATCATGCCTAAATAACAAAAAAGCATCGTCAATATTACCCGGATAAGCGAGAGGCTTCCCGGAGATATCGGGGCCAGGCTAAAAGCATCGGTAACCAGCTTGGACATGATCAATCCCAGGATCAATCCGAACACGGTGCTGGATAGCCCCCTGACCGAGACCTTTTCCATCCCCATTTCCAGAATAATCACGATCACCGCCGCGACCGAGGCAAAAACGCCTCCGAGTACCGCAGAATTAAACGGCTCAAAAGTCATTAAACCTACAATACCGCTGCCGACAATAAAAAGAATCCGGACTAATAATAAATTCATAAATTTCCCCCTTCCTTATTCTATATAAACTATGATATCAAACTAACGCTTTATCCAACGCTTCCTGAAGCGTAGCCGCCGCGGCCAACTCCAGGCCGTTGGAACTGCGCTCCAAGCCTTTTAAATTATTCTTAGGAATTATACAGCGTTTAAAACCCAATTTCTCCGCCTCGTTCAGGCGCAAATGAATTTGACTGACGCTGCGGATCTCTCCGGCCAGGCCCACCTCCCCTATAATCAGGCAATCCGGCGCGACCAACTTCTCCTTAAATCCCGAAGTAACCGCCACCGCTACTGCCAAGTCGGCCGCGGGATCTTCAACCTTGATTCCGCCGGCGACATTAACAAAAATATCCTCCGCTTCCAAATGCAGTCCGATGCGTTTTTCCAGAACCGCCACCAGTAAATTCAGCCGGTTATAATCTACGCCTTGCGCCCGGCGGCGGGCGTAGCCAAAATTAGTCCGGCTGACTAAAGCCTGGATCTCTACCAATAACGGCCGCGTCCCTTCGAGGACAGCGCAGATCACCGACCCGGAAACGCGCGTCGGGCGCTCGGACAAAAAGATCTCCGAGGGATTAGCCACTTCCTTAAGGCCGGCTGAGGTCATCTCAAAAACGCCGATTTCGTTGGTCGAGCCAAAACGGTTCTTTACCGCCCTGAGGATTCGATACGCGGAAAACCTATCGCCCTCAAAATAAATAACCGTATCGACAATGTGCTCCAATACCCGCGGCCCGGCCAGCGTGCCTTCCTTAGTAACATGGCCGATAATGCACATCGTAATGCCGCTGGACTTGGCCAGTTGGGTCAGAAGCCCGGCGCATTCCCGTACTTGGCTCACACTGCCGGGAGACGAACTGATGGTCGGATCAAAGAGCACCTGGATCGAGTCGATAACTACTACCGCCGGCTTAAGCTTGCGGATGTATTCAACAATCAATGAGACATCGGTCTGATTAACGATATAAAGATTGCCTTCTTTAAAAGGCCCCAGCCGCTTGGCCCGCAGCTTAGTCTGCGCCACCGATTCTTCACCGCTGACATACAAAACACCCGCCCCGTGCGCGGTAAGCTGATCGGAAACCTGCAAGGATATAGTGGATTTCCCGATTCCGGGATCTCCCCCGATCAATACCACCGAGCCTTTAACCAAGCCGCCGCCTAAGACGCGATCAAGCTCCGCGATATGAGTCAACAGGCGCTGATCATCCCGGGCCTCGACATCCTTAAGCAGAACCGGCCCATCCTTATAAAGCGCCGACCGCTCTTTGGTCTTGCCTTTAAGGGGAGCGCTGAGATCTTCCTCCACAAACGCGTTCCAACTGCCGCAATCCGGGCAGCGGCCTTGCCATTTAGGCGACTGGAAACCGCAGGATTGACACGAAAATATAGTTTTGGTCTTCATCTAATGCAGCTTTTGTGTAATGTGTAAAGTGTAATGTGTAATGCTGGTGTAATGATTTATTGTGTAATGGCAATGCTTTTAACATTACACAGTAGATCATTACACTCACATTACACGTTACACATTAAACATTACACAGAACTAGATTTTAGTTAATTTTAGCCGGCTTCTTTTCTTTCGGCTTGAAGAAAAGCTTCCACGGATGAGCGCGGATATCCGCAACCAGACCTTCAGTTCCCTTGATCAAGGCGAGGACTTCCTGCTTTGTATCGGTAAGCAGCGCTTGAAACTCGCTGTACAATGCGTCATCATAGAGGAGCTTTCCGACAGTGCCTTCTTTATTCTGTAATTTTACGAACGTCTTATCAATATCCTCAACCAGCTTCTTGGCCAGCACCGCGACCTCATGCATGGCAATGGGATCTTCTCCGGCCAGCGTGCCGTCGGGCCCGACAAACTCGGCCTTAGCCGACCCAGGCATAATCTCAATATACTTTTCTCCCAACAGCCCCAGCGTATTCACCCAGACCGTGGAGTCAGCCGGAATCTGCGCCATATTGCGCACCCAGCCGATCAATTCTACTTGGTCATCCTGGCCTGCGGGCAAATTGATGAAATTGATCTTCTTGATCTCCCCGACGTCAACACCGGCAAACCTGACCGGAGCGCCGAGCTTAACCCCGTTGACAAAATGAAAAATGAATTTCAGGTTATAGCCGGAACTCCAGGTGCGGAAATTACCGATCATGAAAATAAAAATAGACAAGATAATTATGCCGACAAAAACAAAAATCCCCACCTTCATCTCAAGCTTGGTTTTGCCGAATATCATCGTTAACCTCCGTTAGTAAAACGAATATTGACCCCGTATTCAGCTCGTCATTCTGAGCGAGCACGCAGTGCGAGTGAAGAATCTTGGTACATCTTAGATTCTTCGGCCTGCGGCCTCAGAATGACGGCGCGGCCTGCGGCCTCAGTTAAAATGAATAGTTGTGTCCTCCTCTGCCTTTAGTAGTAGACTAAAGGTGGCAAAATTAACCCAACAAAG
>JBFZAQ010000018.1:0-4706 GCA_041308885.1 Candidatus Omnitrophota bacterium
GTAACCAAGTCATCCGGCACTAAAAGCCCTTTATTCATATACTCCCGGGCTTTCTTGCCGATCGCGGTGCCGTCTTTGACATTCTGGCGCAAAAGATCACCGGTTGAAATATGCGGGATTCCCAGCTCTTCCGCCAGCGACTTCGCCTGGGTCCCTTTACCTGCCCCCGGAGCTCCCAGCAATACGATATTCACGGACACCTTTCGTTTTCGACGTTTATCTGCGGCCCTTGATGCGGCCGGACTTCATAAATCCGTCGTAATGGTGCATCAATAGGTGCGATTCAACCTGCTTGATCGTATCCAGCATGACTCCCACGGTGATCAGGATAGCCGTCCCTCCAAAAAACGAAGCTACCAAATAAGGTATCTTCAGCCAGGCCATGATAAAATCAGGGAAAATAGCGATAAAAGCCACAAACACAGCTCCCGCTAAGGTAATCCGGGTCATAATAAAATCCAGAAACTCCGCGGTAGCCGTACCGGGGCGGATACCGGGAATAAAACCGCCATACTTCTTTAAATTCTCCGACAGATCGTTCGGATTAAAAACAATCGCGGTATAGAAATAGCAAAAGAAAATAATCAACAGCGAATATACCAGTGAATAGGCGATGTGGCCCCTGACCAGCCCCTGGGCAAAACGCTGAAACGCCGGATTAGGGATAAAAGAAGCTACAGTTGCCGGGAAAAGAATTATCGACTGCGCAAAAATGATCGCGATAACCCCGGCCGTATCCACCTTAAGCGGTATATAAGTACTCTGCCCGCCATAAACTTTACGCCCCACAATCCTGCGGGCATACTGCACCGGAATTCGGCGCTGCGCCTGCGTAATCATAATTACCCCGAAGACCACCGCGACAAGAAAACCCGCCATAATCAATAATACCACCGGTTGAATCTGGCTGCGGCTGGGATTGAACGGCGACATGAGCACAAACAATTGATGCATGGCTGAAGGAATACGCGAAATGATGCCGGCGGTAATCATAAGCGATATGCCGTTACCGATTCCCCGCTCCTGGATCTGTTCGCCTAGCCACATAATAAAAATTGTCCCCGTACTTAAGGTCAAAACGGTTAAGATCCTAAATCCCCACCCCGGATGCATTACTATTTTTAACCCTTCAAAACGAGCGGGGTTCTCCAGCCATAAAGCGATAAAGAACGATTGGATCACCGATAAGAGCACGGTGCCGTAACGGGTATATTGGTTGATCCTCTCATGCCCGGCCTTCCCCTCTTTCGCCAGCTTTTCTAACGCCGGGATGACCGCGGTCAATAGCTGCAGAATGATCGAACTGGAAATATACGGCATGATCCCTAAAGCGAAGATGGTCAACCGCTCCATAGCGCCGCCGGAGAACATATTAATCACGCCGAATAAAGTACCGCCCTGAGTCTTGGCCATCCGGGAAAAAAACTCAGCCAGGGCCGCCCCGTCAATTCCCGGAGTAGGGACATAACAACCAATGCGATATACGGTAATTAAAGCCCCGGTAACCAGCAAGCGCCGCTTTAGGTCCGGTATCTTAAACGAATTAATGAGGGCATTAATCATGTATAAATTCGGTTTTTCCGCCTGCGTCCTTAATTTTCAGCGCCGCCTGTTTGGAAAACGCGTGAGCCTGGACACTAATCGGATGAGTTAGTTTGCCCTCACCGAGAATCTTGACTAATTTAGACTTATTCTTAATAATCCCTTTTTCTTCTAATACCTCCAGAGTTGCGTTCTCGGTCTTTAGCTTATCCAAGGTGGAAATATTGACTAACTGATACTCTGCCCCCTTGCCGACAAACCCGCGCTTAGGTATGCGCCGGATAAGCGGGGTTTGGCCGCCCTCGAACCCCAGATAATAATCCGGGCCCGAACGGGACGTCTGTCCTTTGCTGCCGCGGGACGAAGTCTTACCGTGCCCCGAGCCGGATCCGCGGCCAAGAAGCTTTTTGCGCTTATGGGCCCCGCGGGGAACCCGCAGGGTATGCAACCCAATAACGAGATCCGACTCTTCCCGCACTGGCGCTTTAGCCGAGCGCGATTGGGGCTCTGCCTGCTCCGGCCTACGCCGTTGGCTGAGTATTTTCGGCTTTTTCTGAATCATCGACTTCCCTTGCATATTCCACCTTCAGATTAGTTAAGCCATCAATGGTCGCTTTAATGACATTAATAGCATTGTTAGACTTTAAGCTCTTAGTGAGGATATCCCGGATACCCGCTGCCTCGCATATAGCCCGGACCGGGCCGGCCGCGATAACGCCGGTACCTTCCGAGGCAGGTTTCAAGAGCACTTTGGCTGCCCCGAACTCACCGATGATCTCATGCGGGATACTGGATCCTTCCAACGGCACTTTGATCAGGCCGCGCTTTGCTTGGGTCAAGCCCTTACGAATGGCATCGGCAACTTCGTTAGCCTTGCCGAGCGAAAATCCGACATTGCCTTTTCCGTCGCCAACCACGACTAAAGCGCTAAAAGACATCTTCTTACCGCCTTTAGTAACTTTGGTCACGCGATTAATCGAAATTACCTTCTCTACGAGCTGCTGTGACTGGTCAATATGTACTTCGCGCATTTAAAACTCCAATCCCCCTTTACGGGCATGCTCCGCAAAGGCTTTAATTCTTCCGTGATACAAATAACCCGCCCGATCAAATACCACCCTGACATAACCTTTGGCCTTGGCCTTGGCGGCAAACAATTCTCCGCATGTCTGCGCCGCTTTCACATTACCGGCCTTGGCTACCTCGGTTTTAATATCTTTATTCGCGCTGGAGAGTGAAATCAGAATCTTGCCCGTAGTATCGTCGATAAGCTGGGCCGCGATGTTCTTCAAGCTGCGATGAATTAAAAGACGCGGCCGTTCCGGCGTACCGCTTAAGCGTGTACGAATGCGCCGGTGCCGCTTTAAACGTAAGGCCTCTTTTTTATTCTTCATTCCCCTGCTACTTTCCGGTTGCCTGCGCCTTGCCAACCTTCTTCTTCACCCGCTCGCCGGCGTAGCGAATACCTTTACCCTTATACGGCTCAGGCGGCATGATCCCGCGGATCTCCGCTGCTACCTCGCCGACCTTCTCTTTATCAATCCCGCGCACGACTATTTGGGTCGGCTTAGGCGTTTCAATCTTAATGCCTTCCGGTATGGAAAAACTTACCGGATGACTATAGCTCAACTGCAGATTAAGCTTGCCGGACGCAACCACAGCCTTGAAACCCACCCCTTGAATCTCCAATTCCCGCGTGAACCCGTCGGTAACGCCTTTAACCATATTGGCGATCAGGGCCCGAGTCAACCCGTGCAACGACCGGTCTAATTTAGTATCTACCGGACGGGTAACGATAATCTGATTGTCCTTAACTTCCACTTTCATCCGGTCGGAAACCGCGCGGACGAGTTTACCTTTCGGGCCCTCGACGGTGATTGTGCCGTCATGCACCTCAACTTTTACGCCGCTTAAAATTTGAACCGGTTTTTTCCCTATTCTCGACATAGATCTCTCACTTACCAGACGTAGGCGACAACTTCTCCGCCGGAACCTGATTCCCGGGCTTGTTTATCGGTAACAATGCCGCGAGAAGTTGATATTATAGCCATGCCCCGGCCTCTTAACACCACAGGCACGTCATCCGCTTTCACATATTTTCTTAGGCCCGGCCGCGAAATTCGCTGGATCCGCCGGATTGCCGGCTTACCCGCCGTATACTTTAAATATACCCGCGCCATGCCTTGCTTGTTATCTTCAATAAGCTTAAAATTTTCGATATAACTGAACTTCTTCAAAATCCCCAAAATAGATTTCAGCGTATTGGACATGGGAATATCCACCGCATCCTTTTTGGCCATACTGGCGTTGCGGATCATGCAAAAAACATCTGCGATTAAATCAGTCCTTGCCATACCTATTATTCTCCTTGCTCGCTGCTACCAACTAGCCTTCTTCACCCCGGGAATCAACCCTTGACTCGCCAACTCTCTAAAACAGATCCGGCACAACTGGAACCTCCGCAAAAAACCGCCGCTTCTGCCGCAGATGCGGCAACGATTGTATTGACGAGCAGAAAATTTGGGCTTTCTCTTCCAGCGTGCAATCTGTGAATTCTTCGCCATTAGTCCACTCCGTTTAAATGCTTAATCCGCGCTAAAAGGCATACCGAACAACCGCAGCAGTTCTCTTGCCTGTTCATTACTCTTCACCCGCCTGATCACAAAAGTGATATCCATGCCCTGGGTACGCCCGATCTTATCATACTCGATCTCGGGAAATATGGCCTGATCGCTGATGCCTAAAGTATAGTTACCCGCCATATCGAAAGAATCCTTGGAAACACCTCTGAAATCGCGAATACGCGGCAAGGCCGCGCTTACCAACCGATCAAGAAACTCATACATCACGGCCTTGCGCAATGTAACTTTGCAGCCGATGGGATTATTTTCCTTGATCTTAAAATTTGAGATAGCTTTTTTAGCCCGGCGGATAATCGGACGCCGTCCGGTGATAGTCGCCAACTCATCCGCCGCCTTATCCAAGATCTTGACGTCCAGGAGGGCCTCGCCTACACCCATATTGATCACGATCTTCTCAATATATGGCACAGCGTAAGAGTTCTTCAAGCCGAACTTCTCCATCATCTTCGGGGTTATTTCTTTTTGATAAACTTCTTGGAGTCTGGGTGTCATTTTAGCTATGAGTTATGAGTTATGAGATTT
>JBFZAQ010000019.1:0-5043 GCA_041308885.1 Candidatus Omnitrophota bacterium
TCCGGGTTGTCCCCTTCTCCTGCCTGCTGGCCACACTGTATACCTTCGGCAAGCTGAATCATGACAACGAACTGATCGCCATGCGCTCATCGGGACTGCACATCTTGCAGATTTCCCGGCCGGTAATCATCTTCGGGGTTATCGCCAGCCTGGTGGTATTCTGGGTCAACAACAGCTTTGTCCCCCGTTCACTGGCCTATACCGAAAGGGTAAAAGACGAGCTTTTCTCCGAAAACCAAGAAGCTGAAAAACATAAACCGCAGACATTATACAACGTCTGCATGTACGGCTCAAATAACCGCCTGTTTTCGGTAACCGCTTTTTCCACGGCAACCGAAACCATGGAAGGGATTACCATTCTCGAACACGACGCCGAACAGAATCTCACCCGCAAAGTAGTGGCCGCCAAAGGGACATATCTGGACGGGAAATGGATTTTCCATAAAGTCATTAGTTATGATTTTGACGAGGAGGTCCAGGTCAAAGGCGAACCGCGCTACGAGGAAGAACAAATCATGGATATCCGCGAGACCCCGACGGATTTCATCAACCAAAAACAAAAACCGGCTTACATGAATATCGCCCAGCTGAAAGATTATCTGCGCAAATTCAGCGAAAGCAATGCTACTTCGGTTATCCGGCGGTTAAAAGTCGACCTCTTTCAGCGCTTTACCGAGCCGTTCAGCAGTTTAGTGATCATTCTCTTAGGGATCCCGTTCTCGTTGAAAATGCGCAAACGGGCAACCGGATTATCTTCGGTAGGCGTATTACTGATTGTGGGATTTTTGTTTTACGTTACTAATGCGGTCAGTGTGGCCTTTGGCTACGCCGGCTTCCTGCCGCCGTGGCTGGCGGTTTCCCTGACTCAAATTCTCACCCTGATTATCAGCTTCGTATATATCGCCAGGCTGCCGTAGATACGCGAAATCCCAAATCCCAATTACCAAATCCCAATGAATTACCAATTGCCAATGATTAATATATGGTTAGCATGTTATTCTAAGCGAGCACGCAGCGCGAGCGAAGAAACTCTCTTCAGAGATAGATTCTTCAGCGCCTACGGCGCTTTAGAATGACGAGTAGGCTATAATTAGCTTGCGGCGTTGGGATTTGGGATTTGGTCATTCATTGGGATCTGGGATTTGGTAATTGATCATTTAATTAACGACACTAAATATACACCCTCGGAATTCTACTACCCAGCCCGCAGACAATCTCATAGGGAATTGTCCCGGACAAAACCGCCAGCTCTTCAGCGGTGATCACCCCGCGGCCTTGCCGGCCGATCAAAACAACTTCCTCGCCAATCCGCGCAGGAGTAGACCCCACGTCTACCATTATCTGATCCATGCATACTCGTCCGCTTACGGTAAAACGCTTGCCGTGAATCAATACCGGGGCCTGATTGGATAAATTGCGGGGATAGCCGTCGCCGTAACCAATCGGTAAGGTTACGATACGCGTAGTCTTCTGAGTAATGTAAGTGCGGCCATAACTAATTCCCGTATCCGCGGGGACGGTTTTAGCGTGCACTATCTTGGTTTTCAGGGCTAAGACAGGCTTAAGCTTAAGCGGTATGCGGGGCGCCGGCTGCAAACCGTAAATAATCAGCCCCGGCCGGGCCATGTTAAAATGACTTTGGGGATATTGCATTACACCGAGGCTATTGGCCGCGTGGGCCAGCGGTATGCGTAAGCCGGCTGAGCGTAAACGCTTGAGCAGGGCGGCGAAAATATCAATCTGCTGAAGCGTGAAAACTCTATCAGTGTCGGCGCAGGATAAATGAGTAAAGACCCCTTCAATCCGGATATTCTTATACTGAGAAATTTTAGCGATAAAACTAAAGGCATCTTTGGCTTGCACCCCGATCCTGCCCATCCCCGTATCCACTTTTACCTGAACTTTGATTTTTTTTCCTTGCCGGGCAGCCTGCGTTTGCAGGGCCCGGGCCAGCTGCGCGCTGCAAACTGTCTGGACCAAATCATATTCTGCTAACGGAGCGTAATCCTGCGGTAAAATCACCCCCAAAATAAGAATCGGCAGGCGAATCCCCGCCTGCCTGAGCACAATGGCCTCGTCGATCGAAGCTACACTCAAATAATCTACGCCCAAAACGCTCAATCTCCGGGAAACCGCGATGATCCCGTGGCCATAGGCATCGGCTTTCACGCAAGCCATGATTTTAACCCGCGGTGCCAGCCGGCGGCGAATACAACGGTAATTGTGCGCCAGATTATCGAGATCCACTTCAGCCCAGGTGGGGCGGTAGCCGATGTGCGCCATAGAATGATTCATATGAATACTGAACTAAAAAACTGCTGGCTAAAAGCGGATATCAGATTATCAGGATATCAGTGGGTAGAATATCAGAAAATCAGGGTATCAGGTTAAACTAACCCTGATATGCTGATCTACTGGTATCCTGCCTACTGGTACCCTGATACTCTGATATGCGCATTTAACTAGCTTACTAAACGCGTGTCTTTGTGTCCTGGTGTCTTGGCAACTTGGCACTCTTTCGGATACAAGTATATCGCCTTGATGCCCGCCGCAGTCGCAACCTGCTTACGCCGGATCTTCTCCAGCGCAAGCTTTATTAAAAACCTCCCTTGAGGATACCAATAATCTTTATCCAACAAAACTACATTCGCGGCGCGGCGAATAATCCAATCTTTATAGAGCCCCAATCCGTCTCCGGTGAGAATCGTACCCGGGGCCATCCGCTTAAGCAGGTCCGCAACCGGAGCCAAAGTATAGGGCGTCATCCGCTTCAAGGCCCCGGAGGATATTTGATAGCTGCAGGCGTAGACCAGATTTCTTTTGGCATCGATCAGGCAGGCCACTCGACAACGGTCTTGATTCCCCTTAACTGCCGCGTTATAAGCCAAAGCGTCTAAAGTAGGAATACCGACTACCGGCTTATCTAACGACCAGGCAAGGCCTTTGGCAACACTTAAACCGACGCGAATACCGGTAAAAGATCCTGGCCCCAAACCACAGGCATAATAATCAACGGCCTCCTTGCGCCAGCCCAAAGACTTTAAAATCCGCTCGATAGCCGGCACCAAAAGCAGTGAATGCTTCATACCGGATTCCAAAACATACTCATAAATATAGCCGTTATCGTAAGCGGCGATGACTAGGAATTTCGTGGTGGTGTCAAAAGCGATTATTTTCATGCTCTCGGCTGATTTTCTTTAACAGGTTAATATATTTGCCGCCGCATCCCTCCAACTGCACTGACCGTGACAAAGGGCCAATGACTTTCAGCTTAACCGCAAGATACTCTTTAGGCAAGAGCTTTTTTAAACGCTGCGGCCACTCTACAACCGTCAGGCCGGCATTATAAAAATATTCTTCATACCCCAAAGGAACGATATCTTCGGGCCCGTGTAAACGGTAGAAATCAAAATGGTAAAGGGTAATGCTCTTACCTATATATTCGCGCAACAACACGAAGGTCGGGCTGATTATCTGCCGAGGCGCTATACCTAATCCGGCGGCAAGGCCCTTGGTAAAAATCGTCTTGCCGGAGCCGAGCTCGCCAAAAAGGCAGACGATATCCCCTTTTTGCAGATAACGGGAAATCCGCTTAGCCAGCCTTTGAGTCTGTTGCGCGGAATGAGTAGTAATCTTCATATTAAGCAGACTTTTTTAAAAATGCCTAAACCCCTTGGGCTGAATTTTTCTTTCGCGCAGCTGCTTATCCACCAAGGTCAAACCCCGCGCCGCATCGACGATCTCTCCGATCGGATGAACGGACAGCTCCCGGTCGGAGATAATCTTCTTGGCGTCGGATGCGGATACGGTGAAAACCAGTTCGAACTCCTCGCCGTAATAAAGGACGTCATTCAACGAGCGGCACTTGCGGTCTTTGGGCAGCAAAGACTCATAAATCACCGCCCCCTTGCCCGAAGCCGAAAGAATATGCCCTAAGTCTTGGGCCAGCCCGTCGGAGACATCAATCATCGCGTGCACGGCAACTTTCCCGGCTAAACGCCG
Organism: Candidatus Omnitrophota bacterium; assembly: GCA_041308885.1. Taxonomy (GTDB): domain Bacteria; phylum Omnitrophota; class Gorgyraeia; order Gygaellales; family Profunditerraquicolaceae; genus JBFZAQ01. Next base: position 4,003 of record JBFZAQ010000019.1, read on the forward strand.
GGCAACTTTCAGGCGCGGGGTAAAGGCAAAATGTTTGCCGCAGCGCGCGCTCCCTAAAGTCCCGGTAACAAAGATGATATCGCCCTTACGGGCCGCGCTACGCAGGGTAAGCTTATTTTTGGCGACTACCCCGACCAGCGCGACATCGATGATAGTGCGCGGTGACCGGCTCAAATCCCCGCCGACGATATTGACCGCGTACTCCCGGGCCAGCGACCGCATCCCGCCCAGCAATTTATCGATATAAGCCACCGGTGTATCTTTGCGCGCGCCTAAAGAAACCAAAGCGTACCGCGGCAGCCCGGAACAGGCGGCAATGTCGCTCAAAGAAACAGCCAAGGCCTTCCTGCCCACCAGCGCCGGATTATCGGATCGCCGGAAATCAACGCCCTCCACCAGCATATCGCAGGTCAACAACATATTTTGCGTCTTGGTATAGGCGATGACGGCGCAGTCGTCCCCGCTGCCTTTGAGCACGGAAGAGTCGACAGCGAGCTTCTTCTGGATACGTTTGATTAGCCCGAATTCGCCGAGTTGGTAGAGAAGCATATTGATCTATGATACTAAAAACTTGTTAAAAGCGCATATCAGAATATCAGGATATCAGTAGGCAGGATACCAGTAGATCAGATTATCAGGGATTCTTTAACCTGATACCCTGATCTTCTGATAATCTACCCTCTGATATCCTGATCATCTGATTTGCGCATTTACATACGCTTAATTTAGCGGGACGCCATTATACCATGGCTCCCGTTATTTTCACGATATTCTCCCCATACGGCGGGTAGATAATCCCTTTCTCGCAGATGATCGCCGTAATCAACTCACCGGGCGTTACGTCAAAGGCCGGATTATACACTTTTGCACCCTTGGCCGCCATGGGCCGAGCAAAGAATAGTTTACTGACCTCGCCGGGGCCGCGCTCTTCAATCGGTATATCCTGGCCTGTTTTTAAAGACAAATCAAAAGTGGATACGGGCGCCGCGATATAAAACGGTAAGCCATGATATTTACACAATACCGCCAAATTATAGGTCC
>JBFZAQ010000020.1:0-10219 GCA_041308885.1 Candidatus Omnitrophota bacterium
TATTTAAAGCAATATCGGTTTTAATCGCTTCAGCGCGATGATCAAGGTTATCGGCGGACAGGCGGCAATTTCCCCGCGCCTGAATAGTCCGGCCGGCATTGTCCCAGTGAATTTCGTTGGCTGAAAGCGCTCTGTGGTCTTTGGTAAGTATTAGGGGTTTCCCTTGAAAGACCAGATTTTTGGTTTTTTTATCGAATAATGCCGTGTTGGAATGAAGGCAGGAAACCGGTTGTTTGTCGGAATAAAAAGTTACGTTAACATCCTCGAGCTCCATGGACTTACCGAAAGCGATGCGAAAACCGAATGGTTCGACTTTGCGGTTGCGCAGGAAGAGTTGTTTGGCCTTGAGGGTGTAGATTTTTGTGCCGTGGTTATATTCGGTGAACTCCAGGCCTTCGATGAGGGGCTGTGGTTTAGAAGCTAGGGCTATTGAGGGGGCGCTGGGCGTATCTTTGGGCAGGGGGATATAGTAAGACGCCAGGGAAAGCAGGGCTGCGGCTATTATGATAGCAAAACCCCAATTCGCCGTGGCTACGGAAAAAAGGGGTTTAAAATTTAGATTTCCTGATGGTCGCAGATTCCACATATCGCTATAATCCTGGACCCAGCAGGATCATCCTTCTTGTGCTACAGATATTTAGTATAGGGGAGATTATAGCGTGTAATGAGGGGAAAAGCAAGTGGTTTTTTTGGGTTACTTGAATTCTAATACACCGCTTCTATGCTGTTTTTAATCAGCTTAGCGTCGAATAAGCGCAGTTCGCCTTTATCTTCCAGGAAGCGCTCTACGTCCTGTTGAGCCGCCTTGAAATCAACCTTTTCTATGCCTTTTAAAAGAAACTCCTTAAAATTCCCGTCGTTAATGTCCGGGTTTGACCCTTGAGTCTGGGTAATCGCATTGTTCAGCAGAGTAAAGTTTGGCTTCACTTTGTTGCCCATATACCAGATGAAATCATAATAGTCTCTCCCTTTTAAATAAGCGCGGTAGAAACACGCATGCAGTTTAGTCGCAAACATTGACGGCAGGTCAAAATGAGTCAGGCTAAAAACATAGATTTTTTGAATAATCCGGGATTGAATCTGACCTCCCTTAGGCGGGTTAGTATCAATCTCTAATTTGATGGAAAGGTTCTGGCTCTCCATCGGAGAAAGTCCGATTTCTTTTAAGACCCCGGGTAATTTGAGCATGACGCTATGCACGGTTCTCTCGGATTTTGACTTTAATTCCGCCTTTAGCCCGGCTAAGCCCAAGGCTTTCGGTAAAGCATCATTAATGCGCGAGAATGAATAGTTCTCCTTCTTCATCAGTGAAAAATCAAGGACTTCGGAAAAACGCTTGACGCCAAAAACGATCCTTAAGGCCGTGCCTCCGGTAAAGCTTAAGCCAGCAAAGAATTTATGCTCATCCAGGATTTTTAAAACCAGAAGCTGAATAAGCTCACGGCAACGATTAAGCTTTTCTTCATTCGACATGCCATTGGTGAATTGCTGTTTAATAAGTTCGATCATGCCCGCTCCTCCCTCATAAATGCGCAAAATTCACCAGCCACAACCTCAAGACGGCGATTGTTAAAAATACGGGCCCAGGCGAGAATTTTTTTTGGCTTAAGAAAATCGCTGTTTTGGAAACGATAGGATTTTTTAAATGCTTCTTTTCCCCCGGACTTAAACTTGCCCAGATTCAGGTATAAAAAATCCACTACAGCCTTTTCCGGCTCGGCGATCAGACAAACAAGTCCGGCTTCATCCTTATAAGACCGGTATCCTCTAAAAGCATCCGATTTAACACATTGGTAGATAAATCTGCCTAGGGGATTGTTAAACTGAGTGGTTTTTTTGGTGGTAATAGATGTAACATCCGCCACCGCTTCCGGGATCAGCCCATAATAACTCAATGCCGATTCTAAGCTTAGATAAGACGGCCAGTAGAGCTGATTAGCCACAAAAAATCGGCTGGGATTGACCTTTCGATCTCCTTTATTCAACGCGTAAATCCCGCGCTTGAGTTGGATGATTAGTCCCTTTTTATGCCAACGCGCAAGCTGATTTCGCATGGCTTGAGGTTTAGCGGATTGCGCCGTTACCGCTCTGGCTAAGATTAACGGCACTTCCCAAAATTTCTCTTTAAACTTAATGAAGTTCATGCTATTTCTCTATATAATCATAAATGATTATTTACAGAAATAAGCATACACGACTTAGGAGAGACTGTCAATCGAATTTATTTATAGACTTTCTTCCAATACTCGCGCAGGAATTTGACTTTGGTTTCCAACCAGGGGGTGTGGGTGGTGTACCAGGTGATGGTGTCTTGGAGGCCTTGGTCGAAGCTTATTCTGGGTTTCCAGGTGAGTTCTTTGGTGATCTTGGCGAAATTTAGGCTGTAGCGTAGGTCATGGCCGGGGCGATCCTGGACGAATTGGATCAGCGAATGAGGTTTGCCCAGGATATCCAGGATGGTTTTGGCGATTTGGATGTTTTTGCGCTCATTGCCGGAGCCGACGTTGTAAGTCTCTCCTATTTGGCCCTTGTTAAGAATCGCCCAGACCGCGGAAGCGCAGTCGGCTACGTGCAGCCACTCGCGGACATTCAGGCCTTGGCCGAAAACCGGGATTTTATGGTTATGCAATGCTTTATAGATGATGACGGGGACGAATTTCTCGGGGTACTGCCAGGGGCCGTAGTTATTGGACGGGCGGACGATGATAGCCGGGAATTTAAAAGTACGGATGTAAGATTTGACCAGCAGGTCGGCGGCGGCTTTGCTGGCGGAGTAGGGTGAGCTGGGGTTAAGCGGGGTGGTTTCCAGGAATCGGCCGCGGAGGATGTCGCCGTAGACTTCGTCAGTGGAGATGTGGATAAACTTGTGGATATCGGCTGATTTGGCGGCGTCGAGCAGGCGCTGGGTGCCGGTGACGTTGGTGCGGATGAACTCGTCGCTGCCTAGGATGCTGCGGTCGACGTGGCTCTCGGCGGCGAAGTGGATGATATGAGTGGGTTTCTCCTTCTTGAAGATGCAGGCTAGCGCGGCTGGGTCGCAGATATCGGCCTTGTAGAAAGTGTAATGGCCCTTGACTTGGGCCAGGCGGACCAGGTCGCCGGCGTAGGTCAAAGCGTCGATGATGACGGGTTTGTGGCTTTTTTGGACTAGTTGGCGGACGAATTCGCTGCCGATGAAGGAGGCGCCGCCGGTGATGAGGAGCTTAGTCATAATGGAGTAGGTTTTAGGTTTTAGGTGTTAGGTGTTAGGTCCCGCTTAATTCCGGGGATTGTCCTGGAGAGTAATTCAGCTTAATCCCCGGAATTGTGCGGGTTCCACGGTAACGTTACTTTAACGAATACGGTGAAACTTGGACTACTTTGCCGTTTTGCCATATTGCCAGCGGGCGGCCGGTCTTTTGTTGTACGTATATATACAAGTATATGTATTATACCATACAATACACAACGAAAATATCAAAAGTGTATCTTAGATTGCTTCCTGCCTGTCGGCAGGCAGGCGTCGCTTTGCTCCTTGCAATGACGCGGTAGTGACGTTGAGCTTTCATTGATGAATATAGCGATCAATGGCGTTTTGCCAGGTGGGGATGGTTATGCCTAGGGCTTGGGAGATTTTGGCGTTGGACATGGCGCTGAATCCCGGGCGTTTGGCTTTGGTAGAAAACGTACTCATCGGAACCGGCACTACTTCGTTCTCCAGGCCTTTAAGGCTGACATAATGACAGGCAACTTCGTAACGCGAGGCCTGGCCGGTGTTGGTTAAATGATATAATCCGGTTGAGTTATGCTTAAGAGCCTCCATGGTAACAGTAACAATATCTTCGGTATAAGTGGGCACGGAGATCTCATCATTGGCGACGCGCAAAGTTTGGCTTTGCTTGGCCCACTCGGAAAATTTATATAAGAAATTCTGCTGCCCCTGACCAAAAACCCAGCTTAAACGAAAAATCAGATATTTGGCCAGGATTTTCTTGATCGCCTCTTCTCCGTCGAGCTTGCTTTGACCGTAGACGTTAAGCGGGTTAGCCGCATCTTCCTCGTCGTAGAGGGATTGCTTGGAGCCGTCGAATACATAGTCGGAACTGAAATGGACCAGGAAACAATTATATTTGAGGCATAGCCGGGCCAGTATTCCCGGGCCTTCGGAATTGATCCGGCGGCAGACGTCCGGCTCGGCTTCGGCCTGGTCAACGGCGTTATAGGCGGCGCAGTTAATGATGATGTCGGGATTAACGGATTTAATCCAGGATTCGACGGATTTTTTTTGGGTAATGTCCAGGTCGGATTCCGGGGGAGCCGCGAAATCCAGGGATTTGGCTTGGAGGTGTTCCTGGAAGGCGCGGGCGAGTTGACCGGAGGAGCCGGTGATTAGAAGCTTGGGCATAGTGGAGTAGGTTATAGGTGTTAGGTTTTAGCAAAATAGGCAAAATTGGACTCAACGTTGCTAAAGGCCGGTAATCCGGCGTCTCGGGCGCTAAGAATCGGATTCTTTATCGGCCATTGAATATTAATTTGCGGGTCGTTCCAGGATAATCCGCGCTCATTGGCCGGTGAATATTCATGAGTACAGTAGTAAACTACAGCAGCGTTCTCGGAGAGGACGCAGAAGCCGTGGGCAAAACCCTCGGGGATATACATAGCGGCTAGGTTATCGGCGGAGAGCGTCCGGCCGACCCATTTCCCTAAGGTCGGGGAGCCGCGGCGCAAGTCTACGGCTACGTCAAAGATCTCGCCTTCGGCGACATTGACTATTTTGGCTTGCGCGGCCGGGTTGAGCTGGTAATGCAGGCCGCGGAGTGTGTTTTTTTGTGAGCGGGAGGTGTTGATTTGGACGATGGGCGTGATGATGCCGACGCGGGCGAATTCCGTCGATTTGTAGAGCTCGGCAAAATGGCCCCGGGAGTCGCAGTTCTTTGTCGGCTCAATTAGGATTACTTCCGGTATTTCAAGTTGTGTAAATTTAAACGGCATAGGTTGATTAAGTATTGTCATTCTGAGCCGCCATGCATTTTTGGCGGTGAAGAATCTTAGTTGGATCCTTCACTCGCCAAAAGTAAAATTCAGCTCGTTCAGGATGACGACCTTTTTAGGATGATGCCTTGTTCAGGTTGACGGAGCCTTCAGCATGATGTGGTTTAGTTATTCTTTGAGTATCGCCAGCAGGTACTCTCCGTAACTGGTGTTAATCTTCGAAGCTAGTTTTTGCAGATGCTTGGCGTTAATAAAACCTTTACGATAGGCGACCTCTTCAATACAGCCGATCTTTAGGCCCTGGCGCTCTTCGATGGTTTTGATGAAAATCGAAGAATCTATCAGGGAGTCATAGGTCCCGGTGTCCAGCCAGGCATTCCCGCGGCCGAGAAGCTTGACCGTAAGTTTTCCTCTTTTTAAATAGGCGTTATTGACATCGGTGATCTCAATTTCTCCGCGCTTGGAGGGCTTAATGTTTTTGGCGATATCCACCACCGTATTATCGTAAAAATAAAGGCCGGTTACGGCCCAGTTGGATTTCGGGGTCTTGGGTTTTTCTTCGATGGAGATGGCCCGGCAATTTTGGTCAAATTCAACTACTCCGTAGCGCTCGGGGTCTTTGACATAATAGGCAATGACCATGGCTCCGTCTTTGGTCAACGCAGCCTCTTCCAACATCTCTGAAAGGCCGTGGCCAAAAAATATGTTATCGCCGAGGATAAGGCTGACACTGTCATTGGCGATAAATTTCTCACCGACGATAAAGGCGTCGGCCAGGCCCCGAGGCTCTTTTTGCTCGGCGTAGCTTAAGCGGATGCCGTAATCTGAACCGTCGCCGAAAAGGTCCTTGAAGCGCGGGAGGGCCTGCGGGGTAGAGATCAGCAGGATATCGCGAATCCCTGCCAGCATAAGGACAGAAAGCGGATAATACACCATTGGCTTGTCATATATAGGTAAGAGCTGTTTGCAAGTGCCTTTGGTGATGGGGTAGAGGCGAGTGGCTTTGCCGCCGGCTAGGATGATGGCTTTCATAATATAGGTTTTAGGTTATAGGTTTTAGGTTATAGTTAGTATGAATGTATCTTTCAATTCCGGGAATTGTCCTGGAGTAAAATTCAGCTTAATTCCCGGAATTGTGCGAGATGCCTAGGGATTCAGCTATTTATTACGAAACCATGTCACGGTGCGCTGGAGGCCCTGGTCAAAGTTCACTTGGGGCGTAAATCCCAGTTTTTGATTGATCTTGGAGATATCGGCTAGGGTACGAAAAACGTCTCCTGCCCGCACCGGTAGAAAATTGGGTTGAATGTTTTTGCCGATAATTTTATTTATAGCTTCGACTAAATACAGTACGGTGGTGTCCGCGCCGTTGGCGACATTAAAGACTTCGTGTTTAATTCCCGGGGCGGTAGCGGCCAGGATGTTAGCCTGCACCACATTGTCGATAAAGGTAAAGTCGCGCGATTGTTTGCCGGTGCCGAAGATCGGCGGCGGTTGGCCGTTAAGGATGCAATGGATAAATTTAGGGATCACTACCGCGTATTCATCGTCGAGGGCCTGGCGCGGGCCAAAGACGTTAAAATAGCGTAAGCAGACAGTTTCCAGGCCGAAATGCTCGGACCAGATGCGGCAATAATATTCGTTGGCCAGCTTGCTGAGCGCGTACGGCGAAATAAGCAAAGGGTAATCGGATTCCTGTTCGGGAAACTTGGTGGCATCTCCGTAAACCGAACTGGATGAGGCCATTACCAGACGCTTGATTTTGGCGGCGGCGGCGGCCTTCAGTAAGGTCAAGGTACCGTTAATGTTGACGTCGTTGTAGCTCTCCGGGTCCCGCATGGACTTAGGGACTGAACGCAAGGCGGCCTGATGGGAGATATAATCGATACCCGCGCAGGCCTTGGCGCAAGCTTGGGGGTCGCGGATGTCGCCTTCGTGGAGTTCAAAACGTGATTGGTCGATGGTCGATGGTCTATGGTCGATAGCAAACGAAAGGTTCTCGCGCTTGCCGCTGGAGAAGTTGTCGAGGACGCGCACGAAATGGCCTTGCCTAAGGAGCGTTTCAACAATGTGGGAGCCGATAAAACCGGCGCCGCCGGTAACGAGGAAGTTCATGGAGTGAAGGGTCCTTTCTGTTAGTTTTCCTGGGTCAATACCGGGGATTGTCCGGGAGTAAAATTCAGCTTAATCCCCGGTATTGACCGTCCCCGGTATTGTTGGAGCTATACTCGGTTGTAGATCATCTCCGGGATGGCGAAGGTTCGGTTGTTTAGAATTACGCCCAAGAGATTCAGTTTACGGTCAATTAAAGGCTGAATGGCGGTTTTGACCACCTGGCGCCGGGTTTTGCCCTCGTTGACCACTAATACCACACCGTCGGCAATATCAGCCAATACCAGCGAATCTTTGTACTCCCCTAGCTCGGCGCAGTCGATCAGGATAATATTGTATTTGGTGCGCGCGACTTTAACGATGTCTTGCATGGCGTGCGAACTTAAGAGAGTTATGGGATTCAACCCGCTTTTTCCGGCGGTCATCAAGTGCAGATTAGCGCTGATCTCTTTAATCGCTTTCTCAAGGGGAATCTTGCCTTCCAAGACTTCCGATATTCCGGTTTCTACCGGCAGTTTAAAGGCTTTATGCGCCGCAGGTGAGCGCAAGTTAGCGTCGATAATCAGGACTTTATTTTCACTTTGCTTGCCCAGATAAGTCCCCAGATTAACTACGGTAGTAGTCAGCCCTTCATGCGGCAGGCTGGCATTGAACATAAGAGTCTTAAGATTCTTATCTTTGATGACTAGGCGCAGTTGATCGGCAATCAGCCGGTATTCGTCGATTTTGGCCTTACGCATAACCGCGCCTAAATACGGTACGTCCAGATAAGTCTCCACTTCGTGCGGAGATTTAAAGGTTTGGTCCATGTATTCAAATGTAAAGGCGAGCATAACGCTTAAGAAAATCGCCATCAGGACACCCAAGAGCATGGTAACTAATTTCGGCAGGCCGCTGGGCTCAAGGGGAACCTGGGCTTGCTCGATAACCTTGACGCTGGCCGGCCCCATGGCCTCCAGGTCGGGGAGGGGCTCGCCGTTTAAGCCTTTGACCAACCGGTCGATATTATCCTTAAGCTGGACGTAAGATTGATGTTTCTCGCCGTACTTCAGCTGCAGCTCGGCCAACTGCTGTTCGAGGTCAAAGATGGTATAGGAACGGCTGATGACATTGGCTAAGACCGCGCAACCGTAAGGGCTATAGTCGCGCACACTAATGGTGAACATATTGGTATCGCGGATAGGCTCGACTTTGACGTGGGCCTTTAAATCCTCGACCGCAATTCTGAACATGTAGGCTTTGATCTGGTCTTCGTTGGCTTTAAGCTTGTCTATGCGCTTCTGAAACTGCTGCGACCTCCAAGCGATATAGGATTTTTTCATCGGGTCGGCAAAGTTTTTTTCATAGTCAAAGGGCCGGGCGTATAAACCGGTGGCCTTGACCGCCCGCTCAATAACCGGATTGGAGTTGACGATCTCGCTCTGAGTCAAGGTCATCTCCTGGCTGCGGTTGACGTTGCCGATCTCGCGGTAATAAGTAGCCTCAACCTGCTTTTCGGCCGAAATCAGCATTTTGACTTTGGCTTCATAAACCGGCGTTTTGAATTTGAGGCCGATAAAAACCGTGGCCACGACGGTCAAAAACGAAGTGATTATTACTGCCTTTTGCCTGAATAATACGCGCACATAATCGCGCATAGTCAAGCTGGGGAGATTATCTTGTTCCATGGTACGCTCCTTTTTTTTAGAATACGCCTTCGGAAACTACAATAATATCATCGGCTTTAACTACGGTATCGGCGTTGGAGTCGCCGTTAATCACGGCGGCAATATTGACTTTAACATTTTCGTATCCGGCGCCGTCGGGCTTGGCCCGCAGGAGCTTGACCCGGCTGGATGATCCGTATTTAGAGAAACCGCCGGCCATCGAGATGGCCTTGAGGACGGTGGTATTTTCTTCCAATAAAAATGTCCCGGGCCGGATGACTTCCCCGTAGACAAAGAATTTCTTGCTGCGGGTCTCCCGCAGAGAGACCGAAACGACTGGATATTTCATGTAGCCGTCGGCCAGACGGGCCTGAATCTCCTGCTCGACTTTCGCCAAGGTCAAGCCGTTAATGCTGATATTACCGACATAAGGAAAATTAATCGAACCGTCAGGCGCGACCGTTACCGTGGAAAGCAATTTTTCCGGCTGAAGGATGTTGATATCCAGGACGTCATCGACTCCCACGCAGTATTCGGCGGCCCGCGCCGTTTCCTGCGCCGGGGGCAGATCCTCAGCATACCCCGCGGTTAAAAACGTCAATACCGCTATTACCGTGATCAATAAATACTTCATGGCCTTTCCTCCTTTATTAATTATTACTTCGCGCCAATACCGAAGATAACTACCGGTATGGTCAACATGAGAATTTTCGCGTCCAGCCAAAGCGACCAGTTATCGATATATTCCAGGTCCAGGCGCATCCACTCATCAAAATTAGTGATTCTATTCCGGCCGCGGATCTGCCATAAACAAGTGATGCCCGGGCGCATGCTTAAGCGGCGGCGGTGCCAGTTGTCGTATTGCTTGACCTCGCCGGGCAGAGGCGGACGCGGGCCGACCAAGCTCATATCGCCGATAAAAACGTTCCATAACTGCGGCAGTTCATCCAAACTGGATTTACGCAGGAACCTGCCGATGGCCGTTATGCGCGGATCGGCCTTCATTTTGAAGGCCGGCCCCTTCATTTCGTTTTTGTCGAGCAACCCGGGAAGCTTTTTTTCCGAGCCTTCAAACATGGTACGGAATTTATAGAGCTTAAACTTCCTACCGTTGATCCCGCAGCGGACCTGGGCAAATAAAGCCGGGCCGGGCGAACCAGCCTTGATCAGCAAAGCGAGAATAACCAGCGGTATGAATCCCAAAATCAGAGCCGAACCGGAAAGGCTAAAATCAGCCGCGCGCTTAACCAACAAATGCCAGAATTTGGTGGGCGCGCTGTCAAATGAAAGCAAAGGAAAACCGTAAGTGTCGGTCTGGCTGGCCTGCGCTAATTTCAGCTCAAAGAAATCCACCGCGATACTGACCCGGATCCCTTCGATCTCGCACAAATGAATGGAATCCTGGATGCGGTCAAGCCAGGAGCGCGGGACGATGAAGACGACTTCATCAACGACATTATTATGAAGAACTTTGGCAAAGTCCTCCAAGG
>JBFZAQ010000021.1:0-7701 GCA_041308885.1 Candidatus Omnitrophota bacterium
AGAAGCGTAATACTATCGATGTCAGGATCGAGAGGGTGCAGTTTTTAGGTTCAGCCCCGGGCAAGGCCGCCGCAACAGCTGCTGCGGTTGATGCCGGTTCACAAAGCAGCGCTACTACACATAATGCATGGTTGGAAGAAAGCGAGGAGAAACCCGATGAAGCCCCGGATCAAGAGAGTTTCTAAGAAGAAAGACGTATTGTCAATAGCCAGAAAAAGGCGGTGTCGTTTCTGCGCGGAGAAGATTAAGACAATAGATTATAAGGATGTCAAGCGGTTGGAGCAGTTTATTCGTGAGCGGGGCAAGATTTTGACCAGCCGCGTTTCCGGGAATTGCGCCAAGCATCAGAGACGGGTAGTGGCAGCGATCAAAAAAGCGCGGTTCTTATCGTTGGTGCCGTATACACGCGCATAACTTTTGTGATTCTAATCAGCGGAGCGATATATGGAAGTAATCCTAAATAAAGATGTGCCGGGCGTAGGTAAGTCCGGAGCAGTAGTCAAAGTCAAGGATGGCTACGGTCGAAATTATCTGATTCCCGACGGCTTAGCTCTGCCTTTAACGTCGGGAAACCTCAAGAAGATCGCCCAAGATCAAAAACACCGCGATGCGCAGTTAGAGAAAGCCAGGAATGATGCCGAAGGGCTTAAAGCCCGGCTGGCGAGTTTATCGCTTACGATTTCGGTTTTGACTCAACCGGACGAGAAGCTTTATGGCGCAATATCGCAAGCAGAGATCGAACGGGCGCTTAAGGATGAAGGAATCGACATTGATAAGACCGCGATTTTAATCGATGAGCCGATCAAAGCCTTAGGTATTTACGAAGTTCCGGTAAAATTGCACCCCGACGTGCAAGCCAAAGTCAAGGTTTGGGTGGTTAAGAAATAATCCTGGCAATGTCCGAACTAACCCTCGAAAAACTCCAACCTCAGAATCTGGAAGCCGAAATGGCGGTTTTGGGGTCCATGCTGATTGATGATAATGCTATTCCCATTGCCGCCGAGATTTTAGAGAGCGCTTCATTTTATAAAGATACCCACCGTAAGATTTACGAGGCAATGCTGGATTTGTTCAATGCCAATAAGCCCGTTGACCTGATTACTTTAAGCGATGATTTAAAGCGCAAGCAGCAGCTGGATGGCGTCGGAGGTTCGGCTTACCTGACCAGCGTTGCCAACGCGGTGCCTACCGCCGCCAATATCAATCATTACGTGCGCATCGTGCGGGAGAAGGGTATTTTGCGCACTTTGATCAATAATGCCACCAGGATCGTTTCTTTGTGTTATGAAAGCGAAGGAAACGTTGACGAGGTGGTTGACCAAGCGGAGAAATTAGTTTTTGAAGTAACCGACCGCAGGGTCCAGGGCAGCTACGTGGCGCTTAAAGAGATTATTCAAGACAGCATTGAAACAATCGATAAGCTGTATCAGAAGAAAGAGCACGTCACCGGGGTAGCTACGGGATTCATAGATTTTGATATCCAGACTGCCGGATTACAGCCGTCGGACTTGATCATTGTCGCCGGCCGCCCGTCGATGGGCAAGAGCGCTTTTGCTTTGAGTATTGCCGAGTATGCCGGAGCTGTGGCTAAGGTGCCGGTAGGGATCTTCAGCCTGGAAATGTCCAAAGAACAGTTGGTACAGCGCATGCTTTGTTCCCATGCCCGGGTGGACGCGCATAAGGTGCGCACCGGATACTTAGCCACTTCGGATTGGCCGCGGTTGACGGCAGCGGCAGGCAAGCTTTCGGAGGCTGCGATCTTCGTCGACGATACCCCGGCGATCTCGGTGATGGAATTACGGGCCAAGGCCCGTAGGCTTAAAGCCCATCATGATATCAAGCTTATCATACTCGATTACATGCAGTTAATGCGCGGCAGTTCTTATTCCGAGAGCCGGCAGCAGGAGATATCCGAAATATCCCGTTCGCTTAAGGCCTTGGCGCGTGAGTTGCATGTGCCGGTCATTGCCATCAGCCAGTTATCGCGGGCGGTGGAATCCCGCACCGACCATCGGCCTCAGTTGTCGGATCTGCGTGAATCCGGGGCCATCGAGCAGGACGCCGATGTTGTGGTTTTGATCTTGCGGGAAGAGTATTATAATCCCACTCCCGACAACCAGGGTATTGCCGAGATTATTATTGCCAAACAGCGTAATGGCCCGGTCGGATCGGTCAAATTAGCCTTTATCAAAGAATATACTCGGTTTGAGAATTTGGCCCGAGTTGAATAATTTCAAAATAGTTTACAACTCCGGCCGGTTGTGATATAGTAAAACAACTAAAATGAGGGATAAGACAGAAATGAAACTACTTCGATTCTTGGCGGTTGGGATAATTGTTTTGTCGACGGGTTTAGGCAATTGCCTGGCTGCCGATGCCCAACCTCAAGAGATCCAGGCTTTAGAGGAACAGGTTGTTGCCGAATTCCAAGAGGCCCCGATTTCGACGGTTACCGCCATTGAAGTCCGGGGGAATAAAGCTATCAGCGGTAATACCGTTATATCTAAGATGAAGACCCGCGTCGGCCAGCCTTACCAGGAGAATGTGGCTAGCGATGATATCAAGCGGCTATTCTTATTAGGCTACTTTAGCGATATAAAGATTGATACCGAGCCTTATAAAGACGGCTTAAAAGTGATTGTTACCGTCGAAGAGCGGCCGATTATCGAGAAGATAATTTTTTCGGGTATCCGGCGCATTGCCGTTAAGGATGAGAAGATCAAGGAATCCTTGAAATCCAAAGAAGGACAGTGCGTTGATTATCCGAGTCTGGCAGAAGATATAAAGACTCTGCGTAAAATGTACGAGAAGATCGGTTATAGCCAAGTGCAGATAGATTACCGGGTGGATACCGGCGCGCAGATCGGCAAGGTAACCGTAACTTTTCAGATAACCGAAGGCAAGCGGATTAAGATCCGGTCTATCGATGTTCAAGGCAACGCGGCTATCCCGGATAAGCAGATTTTACGGGTTATGAAGACTAAGCGGGCTTGGCTATTTAATGCCGGGGCCTATAAGGAAGACGTCTTGCAGGAGGATATGGACCGGATTAGGGCATTCTATAAAAAGAAGGGTTTTGCCGATATCGAAGTTGAGCATCAGGTCCGTACGGATTCTCATAAGCCGAATTTATATATCGTGGTTACGGTTAAAGAAGGCAAGCGTTATTATGTAGGCACTGTTACCCTTGACGGTAATCGTGATGTAGCGCGCGGCGTATTATTGGCCGTATTAAAAGAATGTGTTTCCGGTAAGGTCTTTAGCGACGAGACCATGCAGAGAGATATCATGAGTCTGCAAAGCGCCTATTTCGACCGGGGTTATATCTCGGCTCAGGTCCAGGAAGCCACTGCCCTTAATCCGGATACCGGCCGGGTGGATATCGTTTACAAAATCAGCGAGAATGAAATCACTTTTGTGGACAAGATCAAGATTCGCGGTAATGTAAAGACCAGGGATATCGTTATCCGGCGGGAGCTGCGTATTCGGCCGGGGGACCGCTTTGACGGCGAGAAACTCCGGCGCAGCAAGGAGCGTTTACAGAATCTTGGTTTCTTCGAAGAGGTAAGTTATGATACCGAGGATACCTCTACTGAGGCGAAGAAAGATTTGATAGTTGATGTGAAAGAGACCAAGACCGGCTCATTTAGTTTCGGGGGCGGATATAGCACGGTCGATCAACTGGTTGGCTTCGTGGAGATCGAGCAGAAGAATTTTGACTGGAGGAACTTTCCGTATTTTACCGGCGCCGGCCAGGATCTGAAATTACGTTCATCTTTCGGTACTGTTTCCAGCGGTTTTGATTTAAGTTTTACCGAACCGTGGCTCTTCGATTATCCGATCGCCTTCGGCTTTGATGCTTATAAGCGTCAGCGCGAACGCGAAGAGGATATTGGTTACGGGTATGACGAGGATATTACCGGAGGCGACCTGCGGTTGGGCAAGCAGCTTACCGAGTACATTAACGGCAATATTACCTATCGTTTTGATACTATCGAGATCAGCAATATCGTTGAAGACGCTTCGGCGGATTTGAAAAAAGAGGTGGGGACGAACAATGTGAGCAGCATGACCTTTGGCGCTACTTTCGACAGCCGGGATAATGTTTTTGATACCACCAAAGGGGATATCCTAAGCGGCTCAATGCAGGTTGCCGGCGGCACCTTCGGCGGAGACAAGGATTTTTATAAGTTTTTTGGGCGCTATTCGCATTATTTTCCGCTTATTAATCGGTCGTCTCTGGAAGTGCGGGGCCGGATCGGGCTGGCCGACGCCTACGGTGATTCGACGTATATTCCGATTTTTGACCGTTTCTTTTCCGGAGGGGCATATACCGTGCGCGGTTATAATGAGCGTAAACTTGGGCCTATCGATCCGGCTTCAGAAGATCCCTTAGGCGGTAATTCCATGTTGGTAGCCAATATCGAATATACCTATCCGATCTTAGATTTTTTGAAAGCGGCGGTTTTTTATGACGCGGGGAATGTGTGGTCTGGTGTCGGCGACATAGATGCCGGTGATTTGTATTCCGGAGTCGGATTGGGGGTGAGGATTAAGACTCCCGTAGGGCCAATAATGCTTGATTATGGAATTCCGCTGGATAAGGAACCCGGAGAAGACGATAAGGGCAGCGGTAAGTTCCATTTTAGTATGAGCCACGGATTTTAGGAGGAAGAATTTCGGGTGTCAAGGTGTCAATGTATCAAGGTGTCAATGTATCGGTGGTCCGGGGATATCCCCGGAAATCCAAACAAAATTGGAGGGGTTAAATGAAGCGGTTAAGCGTTGTAATAGCAGCAGCATTTCTGGTAAGCATGTTCGCGGGACAGGCATTTGCGGCGGATAAATTCGGGTATGTGGATTTAAGCAAGATCTTCAGCGAATATGGCAAAACCAAGGATTACGACAAGGCCCTGGGGGAAAAGCAGACTCAATACAATACCGAGAGGGAAAAGCGGGTCGGGGAGATCAAGCAGATCCAAGATAAGATAAGCCTGCTGAGCGATAAAGAAAAAGAAGCCAAAAAGCCGGACATTGAAAATAAGATTAAGAACCTCCAGGATTATGACCGCCAGCAGCAGACTGATTTACGTAAAGAGCAAGATGAGAAGATGCAGGAGATCTTAAAGGACATTGAGACAGCGGTCAAGCAAGTCGCGGAAAAAGAGGGCTACACCATGGTTTTTAATGACCGGGTGTTAGTTTATCAGAATAAATCGATGGAAGTTACCGATAAGGTCATTAGTATTCTGAATATGGCCAAGGGCGCCAAGAAGTAAGGTAGATGCAAAAGACTCTTAAGGAAATAGCCCAGCTTATCGGCGGAGAGATAGTCGGCGATGAGCAGGCAGTTATTACCGGTATTTGCGGGTTAAAAGAAGCACGCCAAGGGGATATTACTTTCTTAGCTAACACGAAATATCTCCCTTTATTAGATACCACCGCAGCCTCAGCTATTATTACCTCGCGTGATATTCAAAGCGCGGTCAAACCAATTATTCGTACCGATAATCCATCTTTGGCATTTGCTAAGGTGATTGCCTTGCTTATGCCTAAACAGTTGAAGTCTCCGCAGGGGGTTCATTCGACGGCGCAAATCGGCGCCAAGGTTAGACTGGGTAAGGATGTCGGTATCGGGGCTTATGCGGTTATTGAAGATGATGTTATTATCGGGGATCGGTCAATTATTTACGCCGGATGCTATATAGGTTGGAAGTCGTCTTTGGGCAGTGATACCGTTATTTATCCCCGGGTTACGGTTCGGGAGCAGGTAAGTATCGGCGACCGCGTGGTCATCAACAGCGGCGCGGTTATCGGATCGGACGGATTCGGGTTTGTGGCTATCGACGGCGTCTATCAGCGGGTCCCTCAGGTAGGTACCGTGGTTATCGAAGACGATGTGGAGATCGGCTCGAATGTGACTATTGACCGGGCGCGTTTTGACCGCACCCTGATCGGCCGCGGCACCAAAATAGATAATTTGGTCCAGATCGGCCATAATGTGGTTATCGGGAAGCATTCCATTATCGTGGCCCAAGCCGGAGTCGCGGGCAGCACCAAAGTCGGCGATCAGGTTACGGTAGCCGGCCAAGCCGGGTTGGTCGGGCATATTACAGTCGGCGATGGCGCGGTGATAGCAGCGCAGGCCGGGGTTACTAAGTCTGTTCCGGCGCACGCTGTGGTATCGGGCTATCCGGCCCAGCCTCACGCAAAGGCCATAGAAATAAACGCCTGTGTTCAGAATTTGCCCCGGATACACAAGACAATTATCGATTTGAAGAAGCGAGTTAGCGAATTAGAAGATAGATTGACTAAGGGATAGATGTTAGACCGGATATGGATAATCAGCGAACAATAGCCAAGGAAATAAAAGTAAGCGGTGTTGGATTGCATACGGCCGGTAAAGTGACGATGACTTTTAAGCCCGCGCCGGAGCATAGCGGTATAATATTTATCCGTACCGATCTGCCCGCGCGGCCGGTCATAAAGGCGGCTGTCGATTCGCTCCTTTATCCTTTTAGCAGTCAGCGTCGTACTTCTATCGGCGCCGACGGCGTAGCGATTCACACCATTGAACATTTAATGGCGGCATTATCGGGTCTCGGCATAGATAATTTGATTATCGAAATCGATAGTGACGAGATTCCCGGTTTGGACGGCAGCAGCATTAATTTTATCGAATCGCTTCAGGCCGCAGGCATTCATAGTCAGTCAGGCCTGCGGGGGTATTTTAGCGTGAAAGAGCCGTTGGCGGTGGAGGAGGAAGGTTCTTCGATCACTATCCTGCCGGCGAATGAATTCAAGGTTTCCTACACTTTAAGTTACGATCACCCCCTCCTACGCGGACAGTTCCTGGAAGTTGCGCTCAATGAAGAGTCTTTTATCAAAGAGTTGGCTTCGGCGCGGACTTTCTGTCTTGAAGATGAGGCCAGTAAGCTTAAGGAACAGGGATTAGGCTGTGGCGCAGATTACCATAATACGTTAGTAATCGGGAAAAACGGGGTTATCAAAAATAAACTGCGTTTTGAAGATGAATTTGTGCGGCATAAAATGCTCGATCTTATCGGAGACTTATCTCTGCTGGGGCAGCCGCTTAAAGGGCATGTGATCGCCATTAAAAGCGGCCATATGCTGAACTTGAAATTATTGCGCAAGATTGACCAACAGCGCAAACGTTTGCTCTCCGGCGGCATCGCTGCCGGGCCGAAACGGATAGACTCGGACGGGACGTTATGCGTAGAACAAATCATGGGTATCCTGCCGCATCGGGAGCCGTTTCTTTTCGTTGACCGAATCACCCATTTGGAAAAAGGCAAGCGGGCCACGGGTATTAAGAATGTAACTATTAATGATTATTTTTTTAAAGGGCATTTTCCGGGCCGGCCGGTTATGCCCGGAGTGATTATTTTGGAAGCCATGGCGCAGGTGGGCGGAGTGATGATGTTGGCACCCGACGAAAATCGCGGAAAGCTGGCTTTCTTTATGGCAATTAATAATGTGAAGTTTAGAAAGACCGTGGTCCCCGGCGACCAATTGGTTTTTGAAGTTGAGGCCGGCAGGATCAAGGCCCGCACCGGACAGGTTTTCGCCAAGGCCTATGTCGACGGAAAAATTGTTTGCGAAGCCGAGCTTATGTTCGCTTTGGCTGATGCCTAATATTATTTATTATGTTGGTACATCCCACCGCTATAGTATCCAAAA
>JBFZAQ010000022.1:0-3609 GCA_041308885.1 Candidatus Omnitrophota bacterium
TTTTGCTAAAATCAACACCAAGTGTTATCATAGCTTTGTCCTCCTTTGTTGGGTTAATTTTGCCACCTTTAGTCTACTACTAAAGGCAGAGGAGGACACAACTATTCATTTTAACTGAGGAGGGCGTAGCCCGACGAAGAATCTATGTTCTGAAGATAGATTCTTCGGCCGCTGCGCGGCCTCAGAATGACGACAATACTGTGTGGCCTCAGAATGACGACTGTGCTGCGACTGCAGAATTAGTAAGATTGCTTCGTCGCCGCAGCGGAAAATTCGGGCTCCTCGCAATGACGTGAGGGAAGAACGCCAGCGTAGACTGCGCGGGGGGGCTTGCGACAGGGGAAATAAAAACCCCCTCGAGGAATTGCTCCCTCGAGGGGGTTTTTTAGAATAACCTTAACTTAGAAGGTTACCTTCATCGAACCGATAACTTCGGTGGCGATGTTATCCGTAGCATCAGCAAACGCCGGTCCAGGGAAGAAAATCCCGCTCAATAAGCTGAACGTGACATCTTCAGTGTAGGCGTAGGTTGCCGTAAGATCGACTTCTGATCCGGCAAACCCGTTGTGGCGCATGGTATTGTTCGTGCCTCGCGCGTTCGCGATTACCTGATCATCATTGTACTTTTTATCCCACCAAAAAGCGAAATATTCGCCCTTAATGACGATATCATCAGTGGGTCTCATCCAACCGGCGGCGGTAATGATGTGCGCGTTGGACTGCTGAAACTGCGCATTCGCGATATCACCGAACTTCTGGTCTTCGAACATGGGATCCCAAGCTTTGATTACTTCATCGTCTTCGTCATTCTGTCCGCTGAAGTAAGCATAGCCGAGCATACCTGATGGGGTATACTTGACATTCTTCCAATCGTAAATAGCCGCTAATTCAGCTGCCCAGGCATTACGCTTGGCAGTGTTATTGGTGCTAACGGCCTCAGGGAAGCTAGTATCCAAAGTCGACTTACCAACCTGAACCGCAAACTCTCCCATAAGAGTGGCATTCGCAATAGCTGTGCTTTGAGCGCGAAGACCGAGAGTGTCAGTATAGCCGGGCTTGTTTTGGCCATTACCGCCATTCTGTCTCTCAATTCGTCTCTGGAACCAATACGCTTCAGCGACCAAGTCTTTATTGAAGGTATAGGTGGCGTTGATGCCGTAGAGATTCTGGTCATCGGTAACGTTGGTGGTGTTTTCTTCGACTTTTGCTGCGACTATGTCAACAACGAGCGGATCGTAATTCAAGACCAAGCGGATCGCGTCAAATGATGTTCTCATTGAAAGATCCGTATCCGCGTCGATCGCTGATTCGGCGACGATATCTAGTCCACCACGCGATGAACCGACGATCATGGCATTACCGTAACGAAGCTCCTGGCGGCCGACAATCAAGGTCGCGGGTGAATACAGGAATTCTTTCAAGGTAACCATGGCCAGATCAACATCGATTCCAGTTGTGTTTTTAGCAACACCAACAGCACCTTCATCCTGTGAACCCCAATATCTTTCATTGATCAGCCTGACGGTGGTCATGACATTATCAGTCAGGTCCGCGTCAATTCGGGCGCGGGTGATGGTGATCATCGACTGGTGCGGCTGGGTTGGCGCGACTACGCCATCAGCCTTGTTCATCTCTAAATCACGAAACAAACCGTAAACGGTCAAATCGCCGCTTACTTTAACATTCTGGACTTCGGCGTACGCGGCGCAGGTCAAGCCCGCAACCAGCAGCGCTGCCAGAACTACGATTAAACGCTTACTCATTTGAATCCTCCTTTAAGTCAACTTCATTTATTTTACTAGGATTATAAAATTGCCTAGATAATTTCTATATATGTATATCACCGGATTTTGTCATGGCTTCAGGCTTTTTTATGGATGTCACCTCCTTCATGCCTAAATTTAAAGCCACATCCAGTGGTATATCCAATGTTCCTCTTTTATCACATATCCCTTTTGTTGTCAAGGTTTTTTTAATATTATTTAGGGGCTTTCGCGCGAGTTTGGTTAGGCCGCGGATTAGTAAAATTTGACTATTGAAATTAACCATTCAATGGGAATATACCAGCGGATAATCTACTTTAGCGGCCGGTCGGATTTCCTGGCTGCTATCTGCGACTTGGGGCCCAAGGCGATGGTAATTATGGCTGATTTACCTTTTGGCCGGACGGTGATAGTGCAAGTTTCATCATCGCGCTCAAAATTGAGCAGGCGGTCGCCGTATTCGACGATATTGATGAGCTCCCAGTTGGCAGCCGGCATCTGCTCTTTATAAAAGTTGACTACCCTGTCGGCAGTAGAATTACCCTGATATTTAAGCATGCCTACCCGCACGCCGGCAGTTTCAAAGGAATAGGATTCCTTCAAGATCGGTTTAAAGTTTGCCGGCACCGGCACATCGGTGAATTTAAGTACGGCCTGCGGCTCAAGAGGTTCCTGCGCTTTTATGGCTGCGCCGTCACCATCGATACTGGCGCATCCGGCTAACAAGATTACGGCGATAGAGCAGAAAAAAATTGCCCGGGTAAACATAAACCCTCCTTTTTTATATGCGTTGACGGAGAAGTTCTTCGACGTCTTGATTAATTTTTGCCACCTGAATACTGCTTAATCCTAGCTGGGCATGAGCCGCTAAAACCTGCGCCGGCGTGATTATGTCTTGCGGGTCATGACTGTCGGTATTTAAGATAATTTTGGCCTGCGCCGCCAGCGCCGACTTAAGCACATGGGCGTTACCATTGCGGTGGCCGGCGCGAGTGGTAATCTCGAGAAAAACGCCTTGGTTTACGGCCAGGCTGACTTCCTCTGCGGTTATAAAGCCCGGATGAGCCAGAATATCAACGCCCGCCTCAATCGCAGCGCGATTTGTGCCTTTGAGCACCGGCTCAACCGGGGTTTCGCCGTGGCCAACGATAATTTTAATCCCCAGTTTTCTGGCAATACGAACCAGCGGGAGAAACTGCTCCGGGGGGACATGGGTAATCTCGACCCCGGGGAGTACGTTGATTAGGCCTTTGGGGGACCAATATTTGACGAAGGTAACGATTGCCCGCGATACTAATTCAATATTACTGTAATCAACGTGGTCGGTAATGGCAATAGTCCGGTATCCGGCGGCCGCGTAGCGCACCGCGATCTCCGAGGGGAGTAAACAACCGTCGCTTAAAAGGGAGTGGCAGTGAAGGTTATACATAATTAGAAATTGTGCATTGTGTAAAGTATACTGTGTA
The DNA here is from genome assembly GCA_041308885.1 of Candidatus Omnitrophota bacterium. GTDB lineage: Bacteria > Omnitrophota > Gorgyraeia > Gygaellales > Profunditerraquicolaceae > JBFZAQ01. The sequence goes on from JBFZAQ010000022.1 coordinate 3,230, forward strand.
ATGCGGGTTTAACGAGTCTTTATCTAATATATGCCCCTAGCAGGAATCGAACCTGCCACACGCAGTTTAGGAAACTGCTGCTCTATCCTTATGAGCTATAGGGGCGAAAGACTAATACTTAATCAGCGAAAAAATCGGATAATCCTTAAGCTTATCTTTGCCTTTTAAATCAGTCAGCTCAATCAAGAAGGCGATCCCGGCAATTTTGGCCTTAAGCTGGGCGGTTAAATCCGTAACCGCCTTGACCGTGCCGCCGGTAGCCAGCAGGTCGTCGACAATCAGCACTTTATCTCCGGGGGCAATGGCGTCATTATGCATTTCCAGAGTGTCGGTGCCGTATTCCAGGTCGTAGGTGACGGAGCGGGTCTTCCAGGGTAGTT